>JBOFUD010000061.1:0-20666 GCA_051652385.1 Flavobacterium sp. | reverse complement strand
GAATTACCAAGTGACCGAAGCACATGAAATTCCAGCAATTATCGCCAAAGCGTTTTATATTGCTCGCTCTGGCCGTCCCGGTCCTGTTTTGATCGATATTACTAAAAACGCTCAATTTGACGAATTGGATTTTAGCTATGCAAAATGCAAAGGTGTTCGTAGTTATTTCCCAAAACCTGTGGTAGACCATCAAAAAGTTGCCGAAGCTGCGGTATTAATTAACGGAGCAAAAAAACCGTTTATCGTTTTTGGACAAGGAGTTATTCTTGGACAAGCAGAAGATTTATTGAAGAAATTAATCGAAAAAGCAGGAATTCCAGCCGCTTGGACAATCTTAGGACTGTCAGCTTTACCAACAGATCATCCTTTAAATGTGGGTATGTTAGGAATGCATGGCAATTATGGACCCAATGTTTTAACCAACGAATGTGATGTATTAATTGCAATCGGAATGCGATTTGATGATCGTGTTACCGGAAACTTGGCCACTTATGCTAAACAAGCCAAAGTCATTCATTTTGAAATCGATCCGGCCGAGGTGGATAAGAATGTCAAAACAACCGTGGCTATTTTAGGAGATTCAAAAGAATCGCTGGCTGCTTTGTTGCCATTGGTTGATGTAAAAACACATGAAGAATGGCACAATCAATTCAAAGAAAAATATAAAATAGAGCTTGAACGTGTAATTAACGACGAGTTAAAACCTGCTAGTGAAGGAATTTCAATGGGAGAAACCATCGAAATGATCAACAAACATTCCAATGGAGATGCCATTATGGTTTCGGATGTAGGACAACATCAAATGTTTACGTGCCGTTATTCTAAATTCAATAAAACCAAAAGTAATATTACCTCTGGTGGATTAGGAACGATGGGGTTTGCCTTGCCGGCCGCTATTGGAGCCAAGATGGGCCAACCCAATCGTGAAGTAGTCGCCATCATAGGTGATGGTGGTTTTCAAATGACCATTCAGGAATTAGGAACCATTTTTCAAACTAAAGTTCCTGTCAAAATTGTGGTCCTTAACAATGAATTTTTAGGAATGGTAAGGCAATGGCAACAGTTATTTTTTGACAAAAGATATGCGTCTACAGAAATGATCAACCCCAATTTTATTGCCATTGCCGAAGGGTATTATATTAAAGCCAAAAAAGTAAGCAAAAGAGAAGATTTGGATGCCGCCGTAGCCGAAATGTTGGCATCAAAAGAGGCGTACTTCCTTGAAGTTATGGTTGAAAAAGAAAATAATGTGTTTCCGATGATTCCAACTGGAGCATCTGTTTCTGATATCCGATTAAGTTAAAAATTATGGAAAATAAAACATTTACAATTTCTGTCTATTCAGAAAACAATGTTGGTTTATTGAATCGAATTTCAGGTATATTCCTGAAACGTCACATCAATATTTTGAGCTTGAATGTATCCGAATCTGAAATAGAAAATGTTTCGCGATTCATCATTGTAGTCAACACCACCGAAAAGTGGGTACAAAACATTGTAGGACAAATCGAAAAGCAAATAGAGGTCATCAAAGCTTTTTATCATGTTGATGAAGAAACCATTTTTTTAGAAAGTGCTATTTTCAAAATTGAATCTAGTTTGCTTTTTGATGAAAGACAAATTCAAAATATAATTAAAGAGAGCAATTCAGAAATTGTGACAGTTTCACGAGATTTTTTTGTGATTTCAAAATCGGGAAAACATTCTGAAATCGTCGATCTGTACAATAAATTAAAGCCCTTTGGCATTATGCAATTTGTTCGCTCGGGTCGAATTTCGGTTTCAAAATCAAAAATGGAAATTTCTACCTTACTGGAAAATTTTTAATTACAAATGCTGTTAGCAATACATAAAAACCAATAAAAACATTAAAATAGAAAACAATGGCAAATTATTTCAATTCATTACCACTTAGATTACAATTAGAACAATTAGGCGTTTGCGAATTCATGGATCAATCCGAATTTTCAGATGGAATTGCTGCGCTTGCAGGAAAAAAAGTAGTGATTGTTGGTTGTGGAGCTCAAGGTTTAAATCAAGGATTGAATATGAGAGATTCTGGTTTAGCTATTTCTTATGCGCTTCGTGCGGAGGCAATTGAACAAAAAAGAGTTTCTTACCAAAATGCAACAGACAACGGATTTACAGTTGGTACTTATGAAGAGTTGATTCCAAGTGCTGATTTAGTTTGTAATTTAACTCCAGACAAACAACACACTGCTGTGGTTTCGGCTATTATGCCGTTGATGAAAGACGGTGCTACTTTGGCTTATTCTCATGGTTTTAATATCGTAGAAGAGGGGATGCAAATTCGTAAAGACATAACCGTAATAATGTGTGCCCCAAAATGCCCAGGCTCTGAAGTGAGAGAAGAATATAAAAGAGGATTTGGTGTTCCCACTCTTATTGCAGTACACCCAGAAAACGATCCAAACGGAGAAGGATTAGACCAAGCAAAAGCCTATGCTGTTGCTACAGGAGGACATAGAGCAGGTGTTTTATACTCTTCATTTGTTGCCGAAGTAAAATCAGATTTGATGGGAGAACAAACCATTTTATGTGGTATGCTACAAACAGGTTCAATTTTGTGTTTCGACAAAATGGTCGAAAAAGGAATCGAACCAGGGTATGCTTCCAAATTAATTCAATTTGGTTGGGAAACAGTTACTGAAGCGTTGAAACATGGCGGAATTACAAACATGATGGATCGCTTGAATAATCCTTCAAAAATTGAAGCGTATGAATTAGCAGATGAACTAAAAGACATCATGCGCCCTTTGTTTCAAAAGCATATGGATGATATTATTTCTGGAGAATTTTCAAAAAACATGATGATTGACTGGGCAAATGACGATATCAACTTGTTGACTTGGAGAGCGGCAACGGCCGAAACCAATTTTGAAAAAACGGCTCCAACAGAAGCACCAATTTCGGAACAAGAATATTTTGACAATGGTGTTTTAATGATTGCGATGGTTAAAGCAGGAGTAGAATTAGCTTTCGAAACAATGACCGAATCGGGAATTATTGAAGAATCCGCTTATTATGAATCTTTGCACGAATTGCCTTTGATCGCTAATACAGTGGCTAGAAAAAAATTGTATGAAATGAACCGAATTATTTCGGATACGGCAGAATATGGTTGTTATTTATTTGATCATGCTTGTAAACCTTTATTAGTCGATTTTATGAAAACAATCGACACCAATGTAATCGGAAAGCCTTTTGCAACCTCCAATGCGGTAGACAATGCTGTTTTAATTGCTGTAAATAATGATATTCGCCAACATCCAATTGAAGAAGTTGGAACTTGGTTGCGTGAGTCGATGACCGCAATGAAAAAAATAGGATAATTTCATGAGTTACCATACCTTTTTTTGGTGTGTTGAAGATTTAAAAACACTGCAATGTGCCGTTTATGAATTAGTTATTCCACTTTGTTGTTTTTGAAATTCGAGTTCACTTAGCTTCTTAAAAAAAGCTAAGTGAATGTAATTCTTGTTCAAACTATGTAATTACCAGTGTTAAGATATTTTTTAAAGAAAGACATGCTGTTTGAGGTATGTCTTTTTTTATGTTATTTAACACATAAAGTAAGAATTCCGAATTAAATATTACATATTCTATTGTAAAGTTCAAAAAAGGATTTACTATATTTGAATACCGTATAAAATCCATAAAAATGAGCTATTTCAAAATCGAAAATTTAGAACAATATTTCAAACATTACAATAAATCTGTTCGTGAACCAAGAAAATTTTGGGGTAAAATTGCAGAAGAAAATTTCACTTGGTATCAATATTGGGACAAAGTTGTAGATTTTAATATGGCTACTGCAGAAATTAAATGGTTTACTGATGCTAAAGTAAACATTACAAAAAATTGTATTGATAGACATTTGGCCAAAAGAGGTGCCAAAAATGCTCTTATTTTTGAGCCAAATAATCCTGATGAACCCGCTCAACATATCACTTATAATGAATTGCATCAAAAAGTCTGTAAAATGGCCAATGTGCTCAAAGAACAAGGTATAACAAAAGGAGATCGTGTTTGTATATACTTACCAATGATTCCAGAATTAGCTATTTCAATTTTAGCTTGTGCCAGAATAGGCGCAATACATTCTGTTGTTTTTGCTGGATTTTCGTCATCGGCTGTAGCCGCTAGAATAAATGATAGTGCATGCAAAATGGTTATTACCTCTGATGGTGGATTTAGAGGAAATAAAACAATTGAGCTTAAAAATATTATTGATGAAGCCTTGGAAAATTGCCCTTCGGTAGAAAGTGTTCTGGTAGTCAAAAGAATCCATACCGAAATTGCAATGAAACCAGGAAGAGATCAATGGCTACAACCGCTTTTAGAACGCGCCATAGACAATCATATTGCTGAAATAATGGATGCAGAGGACCCCTTATTTATTTTATACACTTCAGGATCTACCGGAAAACCCAAAGGAATGGTGCATACCACAGCGGGCTACATGGTGTATACCTCTTATACCTTCAAAAATGTTTTCAATCACGATGAAAACGACATTTTTTGGTGTACTGCCGATCTAGGATGGATTACAGGACATTCCTATTCCTTGTATGGTCCCTTGTTAAATGGAGGGACTACCGTGATTTTTGAAGGAATTCCTTCATATCCCGACTTTAGTCGTTTTTGGGAAACTATCGAAAAACATAAAATAACACAATTTTATACAGCGCCAACAGCTATTCGATCTTTGGCGAAAGAAAGCCTAGAATATGTTCAGCGTTTTCCATTAAAATCACTCAAAGTAATTGGATCTGTTGGGGAACCAATCAATGAAGAAGCTTGGCATTGGTTCAATGACCATGTGGGTGACAAGCGTTGCCCAATTGTAGATACTTGGTGGCAAACCGAAACAGGAGGAATCATGATCGCTCCAATTTCATTTGTAACACCTACAAAACCTACCTACGCGACTTTACCTTTGCCCGGAATTCAGCCCGTTTTAATGGATGAAAAGGGAAATGAAATCGAGGGAAATCAAACCGAAGGTAATTTGTGTATAAAATTCCCATGGCCGGGAATTGCTAGAACAATTTGGGGAGACCATAAACGCTACATAGACACTTATTTTTCAACATTTTCTGGAAAATATTTTACAGGAGATGGAGCATTACGAGATGAAGTAGGATATTATAGAATCACAGGAAGAGTAGATGATATTGTTATTGTTTCTGGTCATAATCTTGGGAGCGCGCCAATTGAAGATGCTATAAATGAACACCCAGCGGTCGCAGAATCTGCCATCGTGGGATTTCCACACGATATTAAAGGAAATGCCTTGTACGGTTATGTAATATTAAAAGAAAGTGGTGAGTACAGAGATCGCGAAAATTTGACGAAAGAAATTAATCAAATCATCACAGACCACGTTGGACCTATCGCAAAATTAGATAAAGTACAATTTGTTAGCGGCTTGCCAAAAACACGATCAGGAAAAATCATGCGTCGTATTTTAAGAAAAATTGCCGAAGGAGATTTTTCTAATTTTGGAGATACATCAACTTTACTAAATCCAGAAATTGTAGATGAAATCAAGAATAATCGATTATAAAAAAATGTAATTCGTATAAAAACTGCTTTGTCTCTATAACAAAGCAGTTTTTTTTTAACAAAGTAAAATTGCAGTATTGATTTAAAAACAATTGATTACATTTACCCATAACATGAAAAAAGAAGTAGTCATAATAGGAGGTGGTATAGCAGGATTAACTGCAGGAATACAATTGTCCCAAAATGGTATTTCAGTTATGATTATTGAAAAAAATGACTACCCAAAACATAAAGTTTGTGGAGAATACGTTTCAAATGAAGTGGCAAGTTATCTAAAATCATTAGCAATTCCAATTCAAGATGCCAAGCCTTCAACTATTGATAGCTTTGAATTTTCGAATTTATTTGGAAAAAGTGTTGTGCAAAAATTACCTCTTGGTGGCTTCGGAATTAGCAGGTACACTCTAGATTTGATCTTATACAACAAAGCAATAGCTAATGGCTGTGAAATCATTAAAGATCAAGTGGTAAATTGCGAGTACACTGATGATTTATTTACTATTACAACAAGCCAAAATAATAGCGTTACTGCTAAAGTTGTCCTTGGTGCCTTTGGAAAAAACGCCAATTTTGAGCACCCTTCAAAAGAAAAAAAAACACAAACAAAAGCTCCATGGTTGGCTGTAAAAAACCATCATATCGGTTTTTTTCCTGATAATTTGGTGGGTTTGTATCATTTTAAAGGCGGATATTGTGGAATTTCAAAAATAGAACATGAACGCATCAATATTTGTTATATTACTAAATACAAATCCTTCCAACGTTTTAAAAATATTCAAAAATTTCAAGAAGAAGTGCTCTTTAAAAATAAAAAGCTAAAGGCAGTTTTTGAAAATACTACACCAATTTTTGATAAACCGTTAACGATTAGTCAGTTTTCATTTAATCATAAAAAATCAGTTTCGAATCATATTTTAATGATTGGAGATGCTGCTGGACTTATTCATCCACTCTGCGGAAATGGAATGGCAATGGCAATTCATAGTGCCAAAATGGCATCTGATTTAAGTGCCGATTTTTTGAATAAAAAACACAATACTAGAGTAGATTTCGAAAAACAATACGCTAATCAATGGCAACTAAATTTCAAAAAAAGACTTCAATTTGGAAAAGGGTTAAGTACTGTTCTTGAAAGACCAATATTGACCCTACTAATTTTTCAACTTCTACAATTATTTCCTTTTTTGCTACAAAAAATCATTAAACAAACCCACGGAAAACCAATCCATTAAATGAATATATTAGTAGAAACTACTTATCGCACGACTTCAGAAGAAATTATGGATGATTTTTCATTGGCAGGGGAGGAATTACGCGAAGCCTTGGATAAAATTGGCAAAATTAATCAGTTTTTAGGCGGGAATTCAATCACGTTAGCTGGAATTAAATCGTTGCTTAAAAATCAGGATACTTCAAAAACGTTACGCATCATAGACATTGGCTGCGGCAACGGCGATATGCTAAGAACCATAGCCCAATATGGTCTCAAAAAAAAATTGAATTTTGATTTAATTGGCATTGATGCAAATGCGTTTACCATCTCGCATGCCTCGGATTTGTCGAAAAATTTTAAAAACATCCGTTATAGCTGTGAAAATATCTTCGACCCCAAATTTAGTCAATATCATTGTGATGTGTTTTTATGCACACTAACGTTGCATCATTTTGAAGACGCTGACGTTAATAAAGTACTTAAGTTGTTATATGAAAAGGCTAGATTTGGAATGGTAATCAATGATTTGCAAAGAAGTGGGATTGCCTACCGTTTATTTCAACTACTCTGCATTGTTTTTAGGCTCAATAATATGTCGAGACAAGATGGATTAACCTCGATCTTAAGAGGTTTTAAAGAAGAAGAATTGTTGCAGTTTTCAAAAAAAATCAACCCAAAAAGCTTCAGCATTAAGTGGAAATGGGCTTTTCGATATCAATGGATAATTTCAAAAATATGAGTGTAAAGATTTGTACAGTTACCAAACAATTGCCTGAGTTTTCTAAGGAAACTCAAGAAATCATGCCTTTTTTGGATGTTTGGTTGGAAGGTCAAGACGAGCGATTTATCCGTAAAGTCAAAAAAATATTCGAAGGAGCCGATGTGGACAAGCGGTATTCCATCATGGATCCGATTGCGGTTTTTACCAAAACATCTTTCGCAGAACGCAATGCCACCTATGCACGTGAAGTTATCAAATTGGGAGAAAAAGTGCTCTCAAATGCCTTAGAAAAACTCCAATGGAAACCATCAGATATTGATTTTATCATTACGGTAAGTTGCACCGGTATCATGATTCCTTCTCTTGATGCTTATTTAATCAATAGTTTGAAATTACGATCAGATGTCGTGCGTTTGCCCGTGACCGAAATGGGATGTGCGGCTGGAATATCCGGAATGATCTATGCGAAAAATTTCCTGAAAGCTAATCCGGGAAAACGTGCGGCAGTAATCGCTGTAGAAAGTCCAACGGCTACCTTTCAATTGGATGATTTTTCCATGGCTAATATTGTCAGCGCTGCCATTTTTGGTGATGGTGCAGCCTGTGTTTTGCTCTCCTCCAACGAGGCTGATGAAGGGCCAATGATCCTTGGAGAGGAAATGTATCATTTTTACGATTCGATACCTATGATGGGATTTGAATTAATGAACTCTGGATTACAAATGATATTAGATCCAGCAGTTCCTGAAACAATAGCAGCGCATTTTTCTGAAATTATCCACCCTTTTCTTGATAAACATCAACTTAGTATAGCTGCAATTGATCATTTGATTTTTCACCCCGGAGGCAAGAAAATTATACAAACTGTAGAGACACTTTTTGAGGGTTTAGGCAAAAACATTGCGGCTACCAAAGAAGTTTTGCGTTTGTATGGAAACATGTCGAGTGTGACAGTACTTTTTGTTTTAGATGAAATTATGAAACAGCAACCAATAAAAGGGTCAAAAGGGTTAATGCTGAGCTTTGGGCCGGGTTTTTCGGCGCAACGTATTTTATTAGAATTTTAAATACACTTTAAATGCAAAATATTATAGCCTGCTTGCCGTATGACAAACCCTTTTTGTTTGTAGATTCAATTCTCTCCATTGACGAAAATGGAGTAGTAGGGACTTTTAAGTATGATGAAAATTTAGATTTTTATAAAGGACATTTCAAAGAAAGACCCATTACACCTGGAGTTATTTTAACCGAAACAATGGCGCAAATTGGGCTGGTTTGTTTAGGTATTTTTTTATTAAATAATACATTTACAAAAGATACGGTAATTGCCTTATTATCAAATGATATTACTTTTTTAAAACCTGTTTTTCCGAATGAAAAAGTTACAGTATTCTCTGAAAAAATTTATTTTAGATTTGGAAAATTAAAGTGTAAAGTTTGGATGGAAAACGAAAATAAAGAGGTAGTTTGCAAGGGTCTAATCGCCGGAATGATGCACAATAATTAGTTTATAACAAGATCAAATGAAAAGAAGAGTCGTCATTACTGGTTTAGGTGTGGTTGCTCCAAATGGAGTAGGAGTTATTGCGTTTACCGAAGCCATTAGAAATGGAATCTCAGGCATCCAATTTGATAAGGAATTAGAACAACTTGCTTTTTCGTGCCATATTTCTGGAAAACCTAGTATTTCTGAAGATTTAGCTTTAGAATATTTTACGCCTTTGGAACTAAAAAACTTTAAGGCTACTGGAATTTTATATGGCGTTATTGCCGGAATGGAAGCGTGGAAAAATGCAGGTTTACCGATCGACAATAAGGAAACACCCGATTGGGATAGCGGTACAATTTTTGGAACAGGAACCTCTGGAATTGAAAAATTCAGAGAAAGTATTTACAAAATAGACGACTTACAAACGCGTCGTCTAGGAAGTACCGCCGTGGCACAAACTATGAACAGTGGCGTAAGTGCTTATCTCGGCGGAAAACTAGGCCTAGGCAACCAAGTAACTACAAATTCTTCGGCTTGTACCACTGGAACCGAAAGTGTTTTAATGGGATATGAACGAATTAAAGCAGGATTAGCACAACGAATGCTTGTAGGAAGTACTAGCGATTCTGGCCCCTATATTTGGGGAGGATTTGATGCCTTAAAAGTTTGCACTTTTAAACATAATACAGCTCCTATGGAAGGTTCGAGACCCTTTTCAGCTTCTGCTTCAGGATTTGTACCTAGCAGCGGAGCGGGTGCTTTGGTCATTGAGGAATTGGAATCTGCCTTGGCGCGAGGGGCCACTATTTTTGGTGAAATAGTAGGAGGAAATTGTAATTCTGGAGGCCAAAGAGGGCAAGGCTCCATGACTGCTCCAAATGAGATTGCTGTACAAAAATGCATTTCTGATGCGCTGTTAAATGCTGCTATTAATGCCTCGGAACTAGATGCTATCAATGGACATTTGACCGCTACCAGCAAAGATGCCTTTGAAATACAAAATTGGTGCAAAGCTTTACAACTTGAAGGCAAAAAATTTCCATACATCAATTCCCTCAAATCCATGGTAGGACATTGCCTTTCAGGAGCGGGAAGTATTGAATGTGTAGCTACAGTTTTGGAGTTGCATCATGATTTTATTTTTCCAAATATAAATTGCGAAGATCTACATCCAACGATATCTCAACTAATTGATCCTACCAAAGTTCCAACGGTGCTACTAAATAAAAAAATGAACTACATTGCCAAAGCTAGTTTTGGTTTTGGAGATGTAAATGCCTGCGTTATTTTTAAAAAATGGAATGCTAACGAATTATAAACAAAAATTTATGCCTACAAATCAAACAACTAAAATAGAGGAACTGAAAAAAATTATTCTTCCTTATGTTGAAAACGAAAGAATACTTGATAATTTATCGGAAGAAACTGATTTTATTAAAGATTTAAATATCAACTCATCCAATTTAGTAGACATTATACTAGATATTGAAGAGAAGTACGATATTGTGGTCGATAATGCTGCTATGGAACGTATGACTAATGTAAAATCAGCATTGGAAATTATTGATGAAAAGTTAAGCTAAAAGTCCCACTATGCAACAATATTGCATAAAATGCTCGCATACCGCTGTTTTTATCAGCAAGAAAAAAAAATGAAATTTGAAGTGGAAAACATGGATATTCTTAAAACTTTAGAGCTATTTTATTCTTTAGTTTTAGGAACAACAAGGCAATTCTGTAGGCATCCTCTGAGGAGGAGTGCCTATCACTCATCGGAATTTTATAAATCGCGCACAACTCATCTAACGAAAATTGTTTGTCAGTAATATCGTTAATTTTACGATACATCACATCAACGTCTAGCGCTTGGTTTTTTAAACGACCACAACCGAGTTTTTCGAGGGATGCATTGATCATTTCTACATCAAAATCAACGTGATGACCAATTAATATTGCATTGCCTATAAAGTCAACAAACATCTGAATAGCATCCATCTCGACAAGTTTTTTCATTTTACTAGCAACGATAAACTCGTTCGAAAGCCCGTTGTCGTGAAAATATTTGTATTGCAGCAAAACCGTTTCAAAACTGTTAGCTATGGCGATACTGTTGTCTTCAATAGCAAACGACCCAATAGAGAGAATGACATCTTTACTGGGATTCATACCCGAAGTCTCTGTTGAAAAAACAATTATCTGATGCGATTTTGATTCAAATTTTTCCAAATAATTTTTCCAGAAATCAGGAAAATCTTTATTTATATTTTTTAGCCAATCTAACATGTTATGAAAATTGTGTAAGTTTAAACTTTCCTTTAATTAATTCTTCTAAATCCTTCATGGGTGCTAATGACGCTTTTAGTTTTTCTTTATCTAGTTTTGACAAATCAGCGATTACAATATATTGTCCCGAATCATCATTTTTTAATCCTTCATTTGTTCTAAATTTTGATAAAGTTATAAATGCATCGGCACAATTTAAATAAACCTCTTCATTATTTGGATCGACAATCGCTAACTGCTTATACCTTAAATAAGTATTATTTATTCCTTTTAAATTATAGAACAAAGCAAATAATCGTGCACCATCAACTAGAGGCATTAAGGCACGCATTTTTATATCAAATTTATGTCTATTCACTGCGTCTTCCTCAACAATGAATTTTTTAAAAAACGTTAAGGGCGCATTATTTCTTAAAACATGATTTCCTAGAAAGTCAAAAAACAAAGTGTTATTTTTTGCATTTTGCAACACAACATTCCCCAGCGCCTCTTCTAGCTTATCATCTCCAAAAACCAACTCATAATCAAAGAAAATACTACTCATATCGTTGCTATTCTCACCGGGCGTATTCATCCAACTATTAAACTGCTTGATCCAATCAGATAAAGACTTACACCATTGCAAGTTGCTAGCCACATGGTTTTGAGGACATATAGGATACCCTACTTTTTCAAGAGTTGCAGTCGTTCTTTTAGATAACTTCACAAAATAGTCTTTTACGTCCCTGTATTGCTCAGCAGGCACATCTTCAAAAACTAACATACTGTCTTGATCTGTGTACAGTAGCTGCTCTTTTCTACCCTGACTTCCAATACTAAACCATGTAAAGCGAGCAGGAGGGGAGCCCATATCCAAAATAGATAATTCAACACTACGTTTTAGAATCGCTAAATTGATTTCACTTGCAATATTAGCAACGTGGTAGAGTGGAATATTTTTATGAATGGCATTTTGCACTAAATCAGTCATACGTTCACGAATTTGCTTTAACTCTTTCGGAGTCAACGATCTTTTAATTTCCTTGATCATCACTCCAGGATTACTAGCTTGCGCAATAATTAAATCATGCTCTGAAATAATTCCTTTTACCACTGATTGGGTGGTTCCATCGAGTGTCACGCAGAGATGAGTCACATTATATTTTAACATCAATAACTGTGCTTCAGCCAAAGAAATACTCTCAACAACTGTAATTACAGGTGAATCCATTATTTTATCAACCGTATCTGTAATTAAGTACCTGCCCGTTGCAACTTTAGAACGCATGTCTTGATCTGTAACAATGCCTATCGGAAAATTTTTGTCGCAGATTAACACATTATTTACGACTTCTTCAGTCATTAATCTTGCCATTTCTTTAATAACAGTCTTCGAAGTAGTGGTTAATGGTGAGGTGTTATAAGTCAGAGACTGAAAATATTGAATCTCAGATTGTTGTTCCGGAAAAAAAACATTGTCGGAGATTATGGCACTTCCAAATTTATCTTTATCCGTTGAAAACCTGGACGTGGTTGCAAAACTTTCTAATAAAAAATTTAAAACCAAAGAGTTATTGGAAACAAAAGGACGGAATATCGCGATGGGTATAGCATAAACAATGCTTTCTTCGCGCGCTTTTGAAGTCATCATATAATTATTTTTGGCAAAAAAGGGACGTAAACCAAAAATATCACCTTGATGACATTTATTTAAAAGTGTTTCTTCGGCATCAGAAATTACGGAGAGATTTATAGTTCCAGAAGCTACCACATAAAAAGAATCATGCAGTATATCATTAATTTGAAACAATGTCTGCTGCTTTTCAAGATGTATGACACGAATATTTAATGCAATTTCTGAAAGCTCAATAAAAGTTAGGTTATTGAAAGGTGGATATTCTTTTAAAAAATCAGCAATACGTTCGGCAACTGTGTTCATAATAAAATTAAGGTTTAAAGCAGTGTAAAAAGACCCCGAAAGACTCAAGAAATTAGTTAACTAGTTGAATTACAAATATCTTAATAATTTCCTAAAAAAAAGATTTTTGTTCACAAATATAGCGAGAGTTAGAGTACTTTTAACTACTAATTTAATCATAAAAAGACATGAAATCACAGACTCTAAAATTAACCCTAATTTTCTTTTTATTTATCAATTCCGTTGCTTGGTCACAAAATAAAGTAGCTAGTCCAGTACAAACGATAACGGGTAAAATTAACGGTGCGAATATCACCATAAAATATGGCAGCCCATCAGTAAAAGGAAGAGCAATTTGGGGCGATTTGGTACCGTTTAACAAAGTTTGGAGAGCGGGAGCAAATGAGGCAACAACGTTTCAAACGGATAAAATGATCACGATTAACGGAAAGCAATTGTCAGCAGGATTATATTCATTTTTTGTCATTCCGAATGAGAATCAAAGTGTAATCATTTTTAACAACGTTGCAAAACAATGGGGAGCTAATGACTATAATGCATCCAAAGATCAATTGAGAGTCACCGTTGAGAATGTTATTGGAGACAGTTTTGCAGAAAAATTAGAATATAGAATTTTGCAAACTAGAATTGAACTAGTATGGGAAAAATGGATTATTGGTTTTGATGTGAAATAATTTCTTATTTCTGGAGACAAAATGCACCGCTACTTTTTTGACAATAGTGGTGCTTTACATTTTTGACAACATTACTGTAGTACGAAAAACGATGTTTTCTATTTTACATAATATAAATTATCATTCAGCAAATGACAGTAAGAAACCGATATAATATGATTTAATTTTTGAATTTTTTAACAGGCTTTTCTTTAGGTTGCGTTTTATTTTGCTGCCAATAGTTAGCAATTAATTTTTCTATCAATTCCTCCTTCGTCAAATGATGAAAAATTGTTTTTATTTTGGTTTTAAACTCAACTTCCAATTCGTGATTTGGTTTGGTTTTAAATATTTGTTTAGCCCATAATAAAGCGTTATTTTCCTCGATGTTCTCTGTAGAAGGTTTGCTATATTTTGCAAAAGTTACTCCTAATTCTCTTTCAAATTCTGGAATGTCAACTTCCTCGTCCGCTTGTAAAATAGTTAAAGACAGCCCATTTGATCCCGCTCTGGCCGTTCGACCACTTCGGTGCACATAGGCCTCATAAGTATCAGGTAAATGATAATTTACAACATAAGAAACTTCAGCAACATCAATTCCACGCGAGGCTAAATCAGTAGCAATAAGTGTATTGATATGCCCTTGACGAAACTGATCCATGATACGGTCACGAATTCCTTGAGACAAACTTCCATGCAATGCACCTGATGAGAACTTATTGATTGCTAAATTCTTGGCTAGTTTATTAACCGCCGCTTTAGTTTTACAGAAAATTATACCGCGCTCCCCCTCTTTTGAATTCAAAAAGTGCATCAAAACATCTAGTTTTTCAATTGGATCTACCACAATGTAATGGTGATCAATAGCTTGATTACCCATGATTTCCATACTGGCACTGACTTGTACTACATTTTTATGTAAATAATTTTGAATAAGCTGTTTAATTGTTCCTGGAAGTGTAGCCGTAAACAAAAAAGTTTGATGCTTACTTGGTAACTCAGCAACAATAGCGTCTAAACTTTCCTTTAAAATCGTAACCATTTCATCGGCTTCATCTACAATTAAAAATGACGTTGTTTTCAAATTGATTGCTTTTCGCTCTATCAAATCTATGAGTCTTCCCGGGGTTGCAATTACAATATGTGTGGGTTGCGATAAACGCTCTATTTGAGGTTTTATGGGTACTCCTCCACAAGTAACAGCTATAGAAATTCCGTTTTGGTATTTTGCGAATGCAGATATATTCTCGAAAATCTGATTCCCTAATTCTCGTGTAGGTACCAATATTAGGGCCTGTATAGAAGGTTCATTGGTATCCATTAAATCTAAAATAGGTAATCCAAAAGCAGCTGTTTTACCTGTACCTGTTTTTGCGATTCCCACTAAATCTGTTTTGTTTTTCAGTACCAATGGTATTATTTCTGACTGAATTTCGGTGGGTGTAACAATTCCCATTTCGGTAATCGCTTTTACAAGGGGTGCAGAAAGCCCTAAATTGGAGAATTGATTTGACATATTTTTAAATTTAAGATAATTAGGATACTTGTAACAGGTGCGTGATAGCGAAAGAAACTAAAGCTTATAATGCTTTAATCCAACTCATTCATTATTTTTTCACGATATTTTTTACCAATAAGCAATGTCAATTTTTGTTTATAATCATCGATTAACCATTCACGGTAATTTTTGCTACATTGACTCAAGCATTTGGAATAACGTTTGATTCGGCAATCTATATCATCTTCAAGTTCTTTAGCCAAAGCTCTTGCTTCTTGCGGTAATTCGCAATTATCTACACACATGGAGGCGTGCTGATCAAGCGATTTATCAAGGACCACTTTGGAACGCAAATTTTGCTTAATCGCTAACTTATGTTCTTCATCAACATCAAAAGTCACTATTTCTGTATTACTGAATTTGGCTCTTAATTCTGGAGGCATTTGATATTTGAAATGCAACTCAATTTCTTGATCGTCACGCAGATTTTCTAAATAAAATTCTGGTGACTTAAAAATGTGCTGCCAATTTACGGGTTCACTCCAAAGACCAAACCTGGCTGCATTATTTCCTAAATCAATTACGGTAAATTCGTCCTTTAAAGGTAATTTTCTTGAGCCGCGACCAATCATTTGAAAGTATAGCGTTAATGATTTTGTAGCACGATTCAGGATGATCGTTTCCACTGTGGGTTCATCAAAACCCGTAGTTAATATCCCTACAGAGGTTAGGATAGCATCTGGCGTGTGTTTAAACCAATGCAAAATTTCCTTACGTTCTTCATTGTTGCTCGTATTGTCTAAATGTCGAATTGGATAACCGGCCTCGCGAAACGTTTCGTAAACATAAAGCGAAGTATTGATACCGTTATTAAAAATCAACGTCTTTTTGCCTAATGACCTTTCCGTATAGGCGTACAATAATTTCTCTTGCATGAGCGTATTGGTGTACAAATCATCGGAAGACTTTACGGTATAATCTCCGTTAATCCCTACTTTTAACGAGGTTAAGCCTACATCGTAACTATACGTCACTGCACGAGCTAAAAAACCTTTGTCGATTAACGAACCAATAGTATCGCCTACGATTAGCTCATTATAACTTTGATGCATGGGTAATTTTATGTTTGAACTTAAAGGCGTAGCAGTTACACCCAGAATAAACGCGTTCTTGAAGGAACTTAACAACTTTCGGAAAGAATTGTAATGTGCCTCATCAATAATCACTAATCCGATATTATCGAGGTGTAGTTTTTCGTCATTGATACGGTTTTTGAGGGTTTCAACCATGGCTACAAAACAAGAAAACTCATTCTGATCAGGTAATTCCTTTACTTTACTGTTAATGATTTTATTTTTTACCCCAAATCCTTTAAGCATTTTTGACGTTTGCTTGCATAATTCAATTCGATGCGTTAAAACCACAACTTTTTTATCATGCTGCGACAAATACCGACGAACTATTTCCGAAAAAACAACGGTTTTTCCACCACCCGTTGGCAATTGATATAACAAATGATGATTAATTGGGGCGTTATCGATGCGTTCAAATATAGCATCGATATCTCCTTTTTGATAAGCATACAATTCTTTTTTACCTTCAACTGGAATTTCTAAAGCGTCTTCTAACATTATTAATTTTGGATTTTTGCAAAAATACGTCTAAAAAAAAGGTAATGCACTACTATTAAAATAATTTTTTTAGGATCGAAGTCAATAATTTTATTAAAGAGATTTTACAACACTGTAATTTTCTGCAGTAAGTATTCAAAATCAGAAGCGTTACGCCACTTTTGCGTACGTGTCTCGATACATATTCCCTCAATTCTATTGCTAAACTCTTGATAAATGCCACTCGTGACGCAAAAAGTCACGGCTTGATCATAGGAATTGAACAAACTTTTGTAGAAAGCCTCTGAAGTTACGCAATTTTCTGAGGCAAAAGTTTGAGCAATTTCAATAGCATACAACATAACATCGGCAATAATAAAGGCATCAACCCCGAGAATCTTAAAATGCTTGATGAATTTTTGAGCCACAGATCGCCTCATTTTTGATTTGGGTTTTCGCTTGGCTGTGGGTCTTGGTATTGGGTAGTATTCATGAGTAATTTTGGTCTTGGCCTCTCGCAAAAGCATTGCCTCGTTGGGTTGAAAAACAAAATTGTAATACACTTTCACCGGAGGAAATTTATCGTACAAGGCTACCATTTGATCCTCTAGTTGCTCTTTTGTTAATGTTGCGAGATATTTTTTTAGTTCGCGCTTACTCATCTTACATCTTTATATCGTGTAAAAGTAAATACTTTAAGTATACAAATGCTAGAATCAATAAGAATCCTTAATTTTGCTCACTAAAAAAAACACAATCATAATGCTGAAAATTTTTAAAGTTACTGCCATTTTAGAAGGATGTTCTTATCTCATTTTACTCGCAAACATGCTATTTGTAAAGCCTACAAATTTAGAATTATACAAAACGCTTTTGTACCCTATTGGCATGAGTCATGGGGTTTTATTTATTGGTTACGTAGCGTTGGCGGTGCTCTTAAAAAATGCTCAAAAGTGGTCCTTCCCTACTTTTGCAATCATTTTACTTGGTTCATTACTTCCATTTGGTACGTTCTATATTGAAAAGAAATATTTGAGCAATGCGTAATCTCATAGAAAAAATTTTCAATTCCCTCTACCCTTTATTCAGAGAATGGGGTTTTGGATATTCGATTTCATCGTATTTAAGTCTAGTTTTGAATATCATTATTTTGATTATTCTTACTTATTCTATCTACATGGTATTTCGTTTTTTGTTTGTAACGGCTATGGCTATTATCGCTTTGAAAACTAAAACGAAGTTTGATGATCTCATCATATCTAATAAAACGGTTATCTACATTGCTCAATTAATCCCTTTTACTTTAATATATGAGTCAGTACCTATAATTTTAAAACGCTATGATTATTGGGAAGGTGTTTTTGGAAAATTGGTTGGCGTGTATATCGTTTTACTGGTACTTTGGATTATCAGAACGCTATTGAATACCATCCAAGATTATTTGAAACAAATTCCAAGATTTAGTGATAAACCAGTGGATAGTTTTGCACAAGTTATCATGATCGTGCTTTGGATGTTTGGTATTTCAGTTATTATTTCTAAGCTTTTTGGTATAAGTCAGCAAGAAATGCTTACTATTTTAGGAGCCGTTTCTGCAATTGTTATTTTAATTTTTAGAGACACCATTTTAGGATTTGTAGCCAGTGTTCAAGTGGCTATAAACGATATGGTTCGCATTGGCGATTGGATTACAATGGAACGCTATGGTGCTGATGGAGATGTTATCGAGATCAATTTGGCCACCGTAAAAGTTCGGAATTTTGATAATACGACAACTACAATACCGACTTACAGCTTAAGTTCTGATTCGTTTCAAAATTGGAGAGGAATGCTCAATTCTGATGGAAGACGTATTAAAAGGCATATTTTGATTAAATCAAGTAGTATTCGTTTTTTAGAAGATTCTGAAATAGAAGGTTTGCAAAAAATAGAAATTATTAGACCTTATATTCAAACAAGGAAAGCCGAAATCGAGCGCTATAATCAGGCCAATGACATCGATAAATCATTGTCTATCAATGGCAGAAATTTGACTAATTTAGGATTATTCAGAAAATATATTAATCAATATTTACACCAACATCCTGGATTGAACAAAAATATGCTAATGATGTGTCGCCAACTTCAGCCCACTGCACAAGGCATGCCTTTGGAAATTTATGCTTTTTCAACAGATAAAAGATGGATTAATTACGAGTACATCATGTCGGATATCTTTGATCATGTCATTGCATCTGTACCTTATTTTCATTTGGAACTCTATGAAATGCCTTCGGATACTACTTTTTTAAAAACCAATACTCAAGTATAAAAAAAAGGGGACACTTATAGCAAGCGTCCCCATTTCTTATATTCGATTTTTTACGTACTCAATTTCGGTTTTTCCGTGAGGTTTTGGTTTTCCATCATCGCCCAAGTTAACCATTGTGGTCTTGTCTATCGTCAGAATTGTTTCTCTAGTCATCATGTTTCTAGCCTCACATTTCAACACTAATGAGGTAGTCCCAAAGGCAACCACATCAATTCCAATTTCGATAATATCGCCTTGGCGGGCAGAGCTATTAAAGTTAATTTCAGACATGTGTTTGGTTACCACTCTAGCATTTTCTAGCTGTATAATAGCATATAGGGCTAATTCTTCATCAATCCAAGCCAATAATCGACCTCCAAACAAAGTGCCATTCGGATTTAAATCTTCGGGTTTTACCCATTTTCTAGTATGGAATCTCATAAGTTTTAGTTTATTTCCAAATTTAAGAAATTTGCTACTGACTTTTTGAGTAACTTTAAAGAAAAAAAATGAATCAGAGAACGCTCCTTCTAAATGAACTGAGAGGTGAAACAATTGGAATAATTACTACTCAATCTTCCAATGAAGAAACCTTTCAAAATCAGGTACTTCGCCCGATTTTAAAACTTCAAAACGATTTATTTCTTGCCGTTTTTGAAAATTATATACACAAAAATAAAAAAGATTTTCACACCCTTACCACCGAAAAGAAAATGCTTTTGGTTGAAAATGCGATTCAAAAAGATGCAAAGTTCCGTAATTCATTAAAAGGCATGGTGATTGGACTTTATACCTTAGAGGAATACCAAACCTACAGTCAAAACTCTTCAAATCTTAATAAAAGAATGATGACAATGCTTATTGAACGTATTAAAAGTCAAATTCAATTGTTCGAAAAACAAGTATAAAAAAATTCTTAACTAAAATATCGTTTTTATCACCCTCTGAAAAAGCTCTCTAAACCCATTATTTTAGTTTTTAGAGAGCTTCTTGTGTACTATTAATCCGTTCACTCTGTAATATTAAAACTCCCAACGTAATAGTTTTTATCTACTTCTAAGGATGGGTTAGCCGTCTTCAAGGGCATTTCTTGCCAGTGGTTAGTTGGTTTCAAATTTTGTGCTATTCCATTCAAAAATACTTTCACGGGAAGCTTAAAATTGGTCACACAATTCGACCAACGGTACCCCAAAACATTCTCTTTAAAGAAATATTCTAACATTGGAATTCGAGTATCTCTTAAGTATTGATCAAAAACAGGCGTCAAATCTTGTCCAATATTTTCGCTTAGATAATTTTCAATTTGCTGAGTGGTCACAGTTTGATGGTAAAAATTTTCATTCAAACCTCTCAAAATTGCCCGCCATTTCTCATCATTATTTACCACTTGGCGCAAAGTATG
>JBOFUD010000060.1:0-3795 GCA_051652385.1 Flavobacterium sp. | reverse complement strand
CTCTCGGATTGGTATTCGTTTTTGGGCGTTCTCAACAAACAAGGAGAAATCCGTGTAGACGATGCACAAGAAATTTTGAAAGCCTTGGCCTTAAAATCCTATGAGGGCGGTCACAAAATAATGATTGTTTGGATGGCTGACAAACTCAATACTGCAGCGGCCAATAAATTATTGAAGCTTTTAGAAGAGCCCCCAGAAAAAACGATTTTTATTTTAATCACTGAAAATGAAGAATCGATTCTTTCCACCATTCGGTCTCGTTGCCAAGCGATCCATTTTAACGGAATTCCGGAAATCGAGATCAGCAAGGCCTTAATAGAAATGCACCAAGTGGTACCCAAAACCGCACAAAATCTAGCCCATCAGGCCCAGGGTAATTACAATAAAGCCCTGCATTTGTTGCATCAAGATGCCGATGATTCGGATTTCGAGGCATGGTTTGTGGTTTGGGTTCGGGCCGCGTTTAAGGCCAAAGGCAATGCCAGCGCCATACAAGATCTGATTCAATGGAGCGAACAAATTGCCGCCTTGGGAAGAGAAAAACAAAAAAAATTCTTAGCCTTCTGTATCGAAATGTTTCGTCAAGCGCTGTTGCTAAACTACCAAGCGCAAGCCCTAGTGTATATAGAACCCACCGTAGAAAAATTCAAATTGGAGAATTTTGCACCTTTTATTCATGGCCAAAACATTGAGGCTATTTTTAAAGAATTATCCGAGGCCATGTATCACATTGAGAGAAATGGTAATGCAAAAATTGTTTTAACCGATTTATCCATACAATTAACCCGATTGCTTCATAAAAAATAATACTCATGCACCATACTGCCGCACTCTTACTGCTTGTTTTTTTGGCCATTACCTTTTTACAATCTGCGTACGACAAACTATTTTATTGGAAAGATAACGTTGCTTGGCTCACCACACATTTTGCAAAAACACCTTTAAAAAAACAGGTCCCTTTGGCCGTAGCCCACCTTCTTATTTTAGAACTTATTTCTGGTGTATTATGTGTTATTGGAAGCATCGAACTATACCTTAGCAATGGCAAACTTTATGGGTATTATGGCGCCTTATTTTCCTGCATTACCTTATTAATGTTGCTGTTTGGCCAACGCTTAGCCAAAGATTATGATGGCGCAAGAACCATTGTTATTTATTTCATACCCGCCGTAATCGCCGTTTACTGGCTAAATTAACTGTAATTGTTTACCTTATTATACATATGATTCCAAAACATCCTTCAGAATCCCTAACCATATTGACCGACTTGGTTTTGCCGAGTGAAACCAATCCGTTGAACAATCTTTTTGGCGGCGAATTGCTTGCGCGCATGGACCGTGCCGCTAGTATTGCAGCCCGAAGACATTCGCGACGCATTGTGGTCACGGCATCGGTAAACCATGTTGCCTTCAACAGAGCTGTTCCCATTGGAAGTGTCGTTACCGTAGAGGCAAAAATTTCGAGATCGTTCAAAAGTTCTATGGAAATTTATATCGACGTTTGGATTGAAGACCGTGAGTCGGGCTTTCGCACCAAAGCCAATGAGGGAATCTACACTTTTGTTGCGGTAGACGATACGGGCCGACCTATTGAAGTGCCACCCATTATTCCAGAAACCGACTTGGAAAAACAACGATTTGATGCCGCTTTACGTCGAAAACAATTAAGTTTGGTACTCGCCGGAAAAATGAACCCCCATGATGCCACAGAATTAAAGGCGCTATTTAGTTAAAAAGCCACTAATTCCCTTTTTACAAACAGAATACAAAAGGCCGTACAAGACATTGAAAAAAAATGTATTTTTACTTTCGTAATCCGTTGGGTAACTTTCTGATACAAAGAAAACATAGTCCTACTGCAGTCCTTTACTTTAGGATACCCTCCTGGCTTAAAGGTACGCATACAAAGAAGCACTAAAAAGGAGGCTATTTCACGCATCGCTTCGCTATAAAAATAGCTAGTCGATCTGTTTTAAAACATCCTATGCGTTTGGTGGCTAAAGTCATTTCAGCCAAAAGAGTTCAAGAGTTAAAAAACATTTATTTACACAATAACTTATACGCCAATAATTCGTTACAAATCCTAAAAAATCAGATGAAAGAAAAGATGAGTTCAGACAAAGAAGCCAAATTAAAGGCGTTACAATTAACGCTGGATAAATTAGACAAAACATACGGAAAAGGTACCGTTATGAAAATGGGAGATAAAGCCATTGAAGAAGTAGAAACTATTTCTTCAGGATCCTTGGGAATCGATTTGGCCTTAGGCGTAAATGGCTACCCAAAAGGAAGAATTATCGAAATTTACGGTCCTGAATCCTCCGGTAAAACCACCCTTACCTTACATGCCATAGCTGAGGCTCAAAAAGCAGGTGGTATTGCTGCATTTATTGATGCTGAGCACGCTTTCGACAGAAATTATGCAGAAAAATTAGGGGTTGACATCGAAAATTTAATTATTTCGCAACCTGATAACGGGGAACAAGCTTTGGAAATTGCCGAAAACCTAATTCGTTCTGGGGCGATTGATATCGTGGTGATTGACTCGGTAGCCGCCTTGACACCAAAAAGTGAAATTGAAGGAGAAATGGGCGACTCCAAAATGGGATTACATGCCCGCTTGATGTCGCAGGCTCTTAGAAAATTGACAGGAACCATTAGCAAAACAAATTGTACCGTTTTCTTTATTAACCAATTAAGAGAGAAAATTGGGGTTATGTTTGGTAATCCTGAAACAACAACAGGAGGAAATGCTTTAAAATTTTACGCATCGGTCCGTTTGGATATCCGTCGATCTACTCAAATTAAAGATGGTGAGAACGTATTAGGAAACAGAACCAAAGTGAAAGTGGTAAAAAATAAAGTAGCACCCCCTTTTAAAGTCGCCGAGTTTGATATTATGTACGGAGAAGGGATTTCAAAAACTGGAGAAATTTTGGATCTTGCCGTAGAATTTGAAATCATTAAAAAAGCCGGCTCATGGTTTAGCTACGGCGATACAAAATTAGGGCAAGGTCGTGATGCCGTAAAAACACTCATCAAAGACAATCCTGAATTGGCAGACGAATTAGAGGTCAAAATAAAAGCGCGCATCAAGGAATTGGCCGACGCTTAAAAATCATCTCTCCTCTCTACAAATGCTACTCTTTTTTTATCAAAAAGGAGTAGCATTTTTTTTAGTTTTAAAAAACGTCTTTTTTTCGAAGTACTGCGTAAACTAGTCTTCAAAATGCAACAACTTATTCAAAATAATTTGATGCACTTTTTCTTTAATCGACTTTTTGGACTCTTGACCTAAGCCATTCGTAGCCATAATTTGATGTACATAGGCTCGCATATTACCCGGACTTCCGCTAAAAAATGTAAATGAAAATCGTTTTTTATTATCCGGAAAAGTAATCGGCACAATGGGAATTTGATGCGCTACCGCTAATCGAAAAGCGCCATCTTTGAAAGAATCTAACACAACGGTTTCATCATCGGGTACCCCACCTTCAGGAAAAATACAGACACTCAACCCTCTATTGATCCGCTGTTGCGCGGCTTCAAAAACCTGATGCCTACTTTTGGCAGATCTGCGATCCACCAAAATACACGTCCTTTTGTAGAAAAATCCGAACAATGGAATCTTGGCCAATTCTTGCTTACCTACAAAAACGAATGGGTTTTTAACAATGGCCAGCATCAACATAATATCTACCATTGAGGTGTGATTGGCGACGATCATGTAACTGGTTTTCGGCTCTAAAACAGCTTCTTGAACTACGGTGTACCGAAACCCCATTCCGAATAAAAT
>JBOFUD010000059.1:0-1501 GCA_051652385.1 Flavobacterium sp. | reverse complement strand
ACTAATGGGGTGAGCCAACAAGCAAATAAAAATAGGTTTCTTAATAGTGTCATGGCTTTATGATTTTTTTGTTAGAGTAAAACGCATTCAAATGTACTATATTTTGCTAATTTTTAAATTTTTTTGACAAAACAACTAGTGTACTATTTTTTTAAAAAAAATGCCCACAGAAAATCTGTGGGCAAATACTGCTTTGAGTTTTATTGTTTTTTACAATTTATATTTCAATATGGCCATTACTTGTGTTGGTGCAATGGGATTGACACTGTAATTTTCGTGTACAGTATAATTCAATTCATTGGTAATATTAGATACTTTGCATAACAAGGATATTTTTTTCCAATCGTAACCCACCGATAAATCTACAGTTGCATATCCTTTTAACGGGATGTCCCTGTCCTCAACGGTAATAGCATACGATTTTGGAACTGTTGCTGGTTTATTTTCGGTCCAAACATAACGATCATTCCATCCACCCACACGGTCTCCTACGTAGTTGGCCACAGCTCCAAAACTAATACCTTTCAAGAAACCTGCAGGGACTTTGTAAAATGCACTAAAGTTGGCAGTATGTTTTGGTGTTCTAGCGAGTAAATCGCCCTCGATAAAACTTCCATTGGTTCCCGAAGTTTTGGTGATTTTGGTTTCGTTAAAGCTATAACCTGCCATCAAATTTAACCCTTTTAACGGCGTAGCATTGATGTCAATTTCGATTCCTTTTCCTTTTGTGCCTCCTACTAATTCCTTTAAGTTTGCATTTACGTTGGGTGTTGTGCCATCGGCACCAAAAGCGGCGGTTTGTGCTAGGTTGTTATTCTCAATGATGTAGGCTGTTAGGTTTGCTGTTACTAAACCTTTCATGAAATCTTTTTTGATTCCTATTTCATATTGATCAATAATGGAGGGATCAAGCGGTTGCAAATCTACTGTGGTCCCGCTATTTGGAGTAAATGAATTGGAATAACTACCAAATAAAGTTGTGGTTTTATTGGGTTGATACACTAATCCTAGTTTTGGAGAAAAAGCGCTATTTAAATTTTTAGCTCCTTCAGTTACCGTGTTTTTAGTGAAGTCGGTGGTGGTTACCAGTGCTTCTTGCCAAGACCAACGAATTCCTGCCAACAATTTGATTTTATCCGTAAACGAAATCAAATCTTGTGCATACGCTCCAAAACGACTAGTTTCTGTTACTGCAATTTGTGTATTGGTAGCATTTGGAATGTCATTTCTCTGATTGTTGGGGTCAAAAGTAAAAAGATTAATGGTGTCATATAGATTAGGGTCGTATTTTCCATTCACCATGACCGCTTTTTGGTTAAAAGCATAAGTGTAATTATCTGCTATTGAGTACTCGTAATCAACTCCAGTAAAAACTTGGTGTTTTACTTTTCCAGTATGAAAAGTACCTTGAATACTGAATTGATTTCCAAGAATTTTTTCTAGGTTTTTGTTTTGAACCAATCCTCTATTCCAAGTTCCCGGAACCGCATAAGTATTTAAG
>JBOFUD010000058.1:0-2370 GCA_051652385.1 Flavobacterium sp. | reverse complement strand
ATAGTTAATAAACGTGGGAATCATTTGTTTTGTTCTATTTATTAAAAACTATTACAATACATGTGAAATATGATGTAAAAATGAACTAACCATTTAAAAAAACAATCCATAAGCCACACATGTGTAATACAAGCGTTATTACGAATTTCCGCGAAAGTGCAGTGACACGCAGGATGTATTAGGACAGTCTCCGAAATGATTCACTCAATTTCATTCACTTCTTCGCCATATAGTGGACTTTTTAGGGAATAGTGAACAAGTGAGCGAAGTGTTGGTCTGATGTTTGAGGCTTTCTATCCTACAACTATTTTCTTTAAAAATAAATATTTGCAAATATATTCTATAATAAGCTGTTTCACTCTCACTAGAGCCCCCTCTTTATCAGCACTGCTATTGGAGTTCATGTTAGACAAAGAAACAGGTGTCTCATGCTTCTTTTGTATTTGTAGCATTATTTTCATCATGTTATGACTTGGGCAGCTCCCTGGGATCAGGCAGCTATGGCGTTGTGTTTGATGGGATTCGCAAATCCGATGGCTTGGAGGTAGACACCCCTTTGCTATATTCATCAAACATTTTCACTTTGGGTTCAAATTTCTTTTGTTGAAACCAGCTACTTTGTATTGGCACCTTATGTATTATGGCTCCTGTATGATATCGCTTATTGCTCCCTAAACCCTTTGTAAGTCGCTTTGGATAAAATCGTCTGCTAAATGACTAAATGTCAATGTAAACATAGAGATGCGTGTTCATTGTTTTGATCCATATGTGTTTAAATGAATTTAACTGTAGAGTGTGATGTACTGCTGTAAAGCTTACATGGATTCTTTTCCTTTTTGCAGGTCGCCATCAAATATGTTCCATTAAAAAATCTCCCTTATGTGGATACTGTAAGTTGGCAAGATTTAAAATATCTAATATACTGTAGAGATCTAAAATGTCATGTACATATATCAAACATTACGACTATTTACGTTACTTATCAAGTTACCAAATTTGAGATATTGACATGTAACATCTTTTTAACAAAACTATTCTTGTGTTTTGAAGCTGTTTGAAGCATTAACAAATTATTGATTAATGAATGTCATTCATACTCAGTTGTTATGCTCATAATATCAATTCGAAAAAATATTGAAAATGCATTTCTTATAGTGGTCTCAAAGTTAATGAGACTACAGTCAGCTTACCTTTTTTTATGCTTTTTCACCAGCCTAAGGGCGAGCGTCTACCCAAAGAAGTGGCTTTACAGCAGGAGCTACATAAATCGGAGACATGCCCTTATATTGTTAAAATTCTCGACCGGTATCTGGAAGATCAGCTCATCATGACTATGGAATACCCACGGCCATGCATGACCTTGCATGCCTTCATCCAATGTCATCCAAGTCTTCCGCGTGAAACCTTGGCACGTCGTTTGATGAGCCAAGCAGTAACGGCGGCCAAATACTGGATTGGACACGGTGTCAACCATGGTGACTTGTCATGGGACAACTTCTTGATCAATACAGATATGATGCAGGTGAAAATTATAGATTTTGGAAACGGCAGGCTTATCACAACTACCAACAACCTAGAGTCAGGATACTGTGGTGAGTTTCTGTGTTTCTATAGCACTAATCCCAGATGTGATGACACTTTTATAAAAACTGTAGCCAAGCCAAGCTTTGCCCTGTAACACATTAGCAAAATTTACAGGGATGATGGATGGCGTTATTCTGTGACTTCAATAACTTTTACTGATTAAATGTTTTCCTCACTTCTTGCTTACGTTACAGACAGTGCTTATGCTGTTGCAGATACTGTCTGTGGTTTGGGTAAAATTCTGGCACTATTGGTGGGTTGCTGTTGCTTCGTTGGCGTCACTCACAACCACATCGTATCTGAAGGTAAGAGAACAGCACTAACAAAAAATCTTTAAATGTTAAATGCAAACTAAGCGTCTGCACTGTTTCTGGGAGTTCTCACCAAATGCAACTTCCCTGGTATAAATTAAAAGGAAATGTTTGATATTAAACTTTAAAACACACCACAAAAGTGCTTAACAAATGTATAGACCACCACCTAATGTCTCTGTAATGGTTAATTCAGCAGTATGTGTAAGCTCTGTAGTCACAGTAGTATTTCTAATGCACAAATATAATTATTACTGTTTTCCATGAATTTACGAGCTGTGAACACCAGATGTCGCTCATCTCATCTACAGTTCAGGTGCCCAGTTGCATAAAGCGCCTTAAGTTTTTCCTAAGTGATTTCCCTTCACCAAAGACAATAGGAGAATAACTTAAGTAAAACTTAAGGTATATTTAAGGGCACACTTAAGGGAAAATTTCACTTAAGGTGCTTTATGCAACCGGGCCCTGGACTTCA
>JBOFUD010000057.1:0-1670 GCA_051652385.1 Flavobacterium sp. | reverse complement strand
TTTATCGACTATGAGCGACAAAGCCGACCCAACTACTTTCCCATCGGCCAAAATCACCAACTGCCCTTCGGGAAAAATACCGAGCAAACGCTCGATATCGTCGGCACGCCAATAGGAATCTGCCATTTCAGGATAGGATTCTACCATCGAGTTCTTGAGTTGCTTATAATCCTCAAACGCCAAATTGCGCAATTCTACTTTTTTGATTTTCGTTTGCATAGGGTGTGGGGTTTTAGGGGTTAGTGAATTGTATTTTTATGACATGGATTTATGGGTTAGTCTTCTTCGAAAAAGTCGTTATCAAGCTCTTTGATCTCATAAATAGTTTTTACTTGAACCCCAACATTGTACTGATGCATCAAATCAACTAATTTCAAACCATCGATCAAAATAATTCTGTGATGAGCTTCTTTGGCCTTTTTAACTGCAGCATCATCAAAACTAGAAGTGGTTATAAAAACTCCTTTACTAGTATCTCCACTCATTGCTCCAATAAAATTCCTAATGTCTTTTTCTCTAACTTTATTTTCATTGTAACGTTTAGCCTGCGTATAAATTTTTTCTAATCCTAATTTGTCTTCGTTGATTATTCCATCTATTCCACCATCCCCAGATTTAGATGTTTCAATAAAATCTCCATAACCCATTTTTTTTAACAAAATCAAAATCACTTTTTCGAAATAATACGGATCGATTTCTTTTAGCCGTTCTAAAAGTTCCGTTTTTACTTCAGTTTCAATTGTTGAAAATCCTGAATCAATTAAATCTTGTGGCGATGCATTTTCTATTTTTATGATTTCATTTTCTATTTCGCTTATTTTCTCACTTGTTACTGTTTCGCGATGATTGATAAAATCTGGATCATTTTGAAGATCGTGTAGAGATAAATTTCCTAATTCTAAAATTCTTTTCCCTTTTTCTGTTATTTGAACAAAACCTCTTTTAGGATAGGTCACGAATCTTCCCATTTTCAAGTAGGATTTTCCCCAAAGTATCCTGTCAATCAATACATTCGCTCCTGAACTAGTTTTCTGACTCAATAATTCTTTCGGAAGATCAGAATAATAGCTGTCTCGAATCTTTGACGCTAACTCTCTACTTTTAATAGAATCCTCAGTATTGAGAATTTCAAGTATTGGCATAAACGTTTCATGATATTTTGGTAATTCCATTTAATTTCGGTTTTATTGACTTTCCCCCAAATATACTCAAAAAACTCCACTTACAAACGGTTACAAACAATTACAACCGAAAGTAAATGGGACACAACCGACTTATTATCAAATGGCACCGCATCTTTGCCCTGTCGAAATGAAACAACGATAGCGTTACTCATCCGACATGAACATTTTAATTATATGCCTAACTTTTAAATTTAAACGCCATGAATGCAATGAAAAACAGAGTACAATTAATCGGTCACGTAGGAAACGAACCAGAAATCAAAAACTTCGAAGGAGGTAAAAAAGTAGCTAATCTTACTATCGCTACCAACGACAGTTACCGCAATGAAAAAGGGGACAAAGTAGAGCAAACCGAATGGCACAAAGTAACGGCCTGGGGAAAGACGGCCGAAATCATCGAGAAATACGTGAGCAAAGGTAAGGAAGTCGCCATAGAAGGAAAACTAAGCCACCGCAGCTACGATGACAAAAATGGTGAAAAACGCT
>JBOFUD010000056.1:0-1700 GCA_051652385.1 Flavobacterium sp. | reverse complement strand
GTTTGATGCTTATCCCTTCCAATAAAAAAACATGAAGGGCAATCCCCCGTCTACAATCGGATTAAAGCACAACCACTTTAATTTATTGCCTATTGTTTACAAAACTAAGATCGGAGCGATCATTCCAAAACTAAGCAATCCTGTAGTATAATCTTTGACACCAAAAGTAGTTTTAGCATAGCTGGTATACTCATACTTTCTGGCTACGTAGCCCAAATAAAACTTTAAGTTAAACTTCTTAAAAGGCAAATATTCAATTGTTGGGGTTATTCCGTAACTATTGGCAAGTTTAGAATTTCCATGGGGATCAGGATTATCCATCCAATAAAAACTGGTAGTCATCCATGTAAAAAGCACATTAATTTTCGGTTTAATCAAATAGCTAGCTCTAATCCAATGCCCCATATAAACTGCTTTTTCTGCAGCATATTGGTATTGACTATTGATGATGTTCGAAATGATTTTTCTTCGATCTAAACCCTCATTAGAATACTGGAAGTCGTAGTACAAAATGAATTTTTTTACTTTGAATTTATTTCCTAGTGCGATATAATTCATGTTGATCCCACTGGCTTCATGAAAGAAAGAGTAGCTATACGTGGTCTCCCATTTTTTATTAAAAAAACTACTTCTCCAGTTCGTTACAAATGCCAATGGATATTTTGAAGGAGCGATATCGGGTGGAGCAGTCGCACCATATTGCTCTGCGAAAGTATTGGTCCTGGCGTTCAACACCTGAAATGAAACCGAATTACTATTATCTTTGAAACTATGTGAAATTTCAGCCCCTACCAAAAAGTTATCTGAATTACCGACAATATCATTATAGGCTAAAATATTAATAGGATTCATATCAAATTCCCATCCACCAAAATCGGCGACTAACTTACCGATTGAAACACTTGTTCTAGGAGTTAAATCAATGGTAACGAACGCCAAATCTATAGACCTTTTGATGTTATCTAGATTCCCAATGGTTGCCTCACGGGTGTACCTATCCCGGAATCTAAAACGAATTTTATCATGAATTCGCCCTTTGATTTCAAATCGAAACTGGTCGACATTAAACTTTGACACCAATGGATTTCCATTAAAATAGCTGCTACCAAAAGCAAAACGAGCATTGAAAATAAAATCAACATTCCGCAACAAAGATTGTTTAGAAACAGGCAATAGAGATGGGATAGCATCCACAACAAACTGCTCCCCTTCGTTTGATTGTTTTTCCATTTGCCCCATTTGTTTTACTTGACCCATTACTGCAAGTGGAGTTAGAAGCAACAACATGAACATAAAATACCTTCTCATCTTACCTAATTTATTTGTACCTAATCAAGGGACTTTGTGAGCCACAATCGCAACGGTTAAAAAACCCTACCAATTTTTCATTATCCACCTCGGCCTATCATTTCGACCTAACTTAAAAATCCAATCCTTTACTTTGTAAAAAAACTTTCACCCCATGGGAGACCGTTTCTGTTTGGCGCAATAAAAACAAACTCGAGCACTTGATTGTATGAATCCAATGCATGGACGAAAAAAGCTACGCCAAGCTTCCCCATTGGCTACCCTATTTATTTTTAAGAAGCATTCGTTGTACCCTCTAAACAATTGCAAAAACAGTCCCTACGTTTAACCCAGATTCCGCATTAGAAATCTACTACAACAAAATTACTCCACCATTTTTATATTTTTTAGCG
>JBOFUD010000055.1:0-5930 GCA_051652385.1 Flavobacterium sp. | reverse complement strand
TATTGATTCTAGGAAAAAAAGATCCGGTTTTGAACTATGACGAAACAGTCTCTCAAATTCAAGAAACCACCGTTGGATTGGTTACTTTTCCCGATGGTCACATGAGCCACATCGAGAATGAAGCGGATTTGGCTAAAGAATTGTTACAGTTTTTGAAGAAAATTTAAACTTTCTCCTTAAAAGGAATTGTTGGATCTAAAATCTCTTGCAACAAGGCTACTAATTCCTCAACATAAGCAGTCAATATAGCAGTAGTAATCGTGGTTTCTTCGGTTTTATCTTCTTTCAAAGCAAAAGGTAAAAAACCAGCTTTACTGTTTTTGAAAGAAATAATTCCAGCTTGCATGGGTTGTTCCTCCGCAATCTTTTCGTACATAAAAGCATAGGCCAAAATTTGAATGATTTTATCATTTTTGATTTCCGATACCAACCCCTTCCAAGTCTTTAACGTAAGGTTGCTTTTTTCCACCTTACCCGTTTTATAATCAATAATTCGGATGGTGCCGTTGCGGACTTCAATCCGATCCACATTCCCCGAAATTGTAACAGGAAAAGGCAAATTTGGGTGTTCTAAGACACGTGCAAAAGTAGCCTCCAAAGCGATTATTTTTACCGCATCACCCGCTTTTATGGATTGCAATTCTGTTTTCAAAAAATTATGCACGTTGCGTTTGGCTACTTCAAAAGCCAATAAATTTCGCCCTTTGGTAATTTCACCTTCTTTGTAAATTTCTTTAAATTGTTTCAACACCTCAGCATCGATGTTTGTAATGGCTTGTTGCATATCCGTTTCTGAAATGAACTTATCCAGAAAAGGCGTGTACAATTCCTCCAAGGTTTTGTGAATAATAGTTCCCAAAGTATTCAAGGCAATGTTTTCTTCCACTTCTTCTGTATCGCGAATGCGCACAATTTTTTTAAAATAAAAATCAATCGGATTCCGAATGTAACTGGTCAACGAAGAAGGAGAAAAACCTTTATCCGCAATTTCCTTTAAGCGCTCCATAACCAATGGCGATTTTTCAATACAGATTGGTGTATACGCCGATTCAGGAACAGAGGCGTTAAAAATCTCGTGCGTCACCTCATGATTCGGTCGCTTCTCTACTTCGAGTTGGGTAATAAAACGGCTTTTCTCTCCCCCATCTAAGCCGTCGTTTTCGGTGTTATAAAGTAAATAAATGGTTTTGGCGCGTTGTAGTAAATGATAAAAATGATAAGTATAAATGGCATCTTTTTCTTTAAAAGTAGGCAATCCCAATTCTCTTTTTACATCATAAGGAATAAAAGAATTCATCGATTTACCCGCCGGAAATTTCCCTTCATTCATTGAAGTAACAATCACCGTATCAAAATCGAGTACCCGACTTTCTAAAACGCCCATAATTTGCAAACCCTTTAGTGGCTCTCCTTCAAAAGAAACCTCCGCCAAGTCAATTATCTGTTTATAAATAGCATAAAGAGTAGAAATTTGATCAATATGTAAGTGTTGTGCATAATAACTTTTTAACTTATTGATTACCGTGAAAATGGAAAAAACAAACGCTTTGGTTACCTTCTCTTCTTCATTATCATTGCTTAAATTATTTCGCAAGTACAACAACAAACTAGAAATATTTTCCAAAACGTCCATAGAACCGTTGTCCCATTTTTGAAACAACAGATCAAATAACAGGTTAGAATGCAATTGTAGCTCTAGTAACTTTTTGTGTGTAATAAAAGTATAATTGTTCTCTTTTATAATCCGTACCAAGTTGCCCGCATTCGCAAACGACTCCACCAAGGGATGCGTAAGAATATCCAGCACATCCTTGTAATAAAAAAGATAGTGAGCAGGATTTCTTTTTAACGCATTGGTATGCATTTTAAACAACTTGGCTATCAATAATTGCGCTGGGTTGTTTTTACTAGAATATCCCATGGTAATATTCAAAGCACCCACAGAAGCTGGGAGCGAATACAAAAGCGGCAGCAGCAGGTTTTCATCCCCTAAAACTACGGCTACTTTTTCTAGATTGGGTGCCGCTTGTTCCGTAATGGTGTTTTCGATAATACTACCTACAATTTTGGCTTGTCCAATGGTTTTTGGTGTACCAATAACATGAATTTTTTTATGTTTAGAAAAATCATCAACGATCCATTGAAAAGGATGCGATTTGTAATGTTTCCAATTTTCTTTAAATCGTCGCACAAACAAACCTGCATCGTGATAAGGATCATTTAAAAAAACCTGATCGATATCCCAATAGATTTTGGCTTTCTCTAGGCTCATTAAATGTTGAATGATTTTTTCCTCAGCCGCATTTAGCGCATTAAATCCTGCGAACACATACGATGTAGCCCCAAGTGATTTAGAAAATTCTGAAAGATTCGCTACAGCTTCTCTATAAATCATGCCTTGATACCCAACTTTTTTATCTAGCAAATAGCGATAAAGCGACTCGTAATAAAGAGGTAAAAGTTTCCAAAAATCAATGTAGTTTTCAAGTAACTGTGTTTTATTTTCTACTGCAATTCCCCATTTTTTTATGTCTTCGATATCCTTTAAATAAGAAAGCACATGAGTTGGATCTAGTAAATACCGATCAATTTCATTAAAATCCTGCAATAACATTTTGGCCCAATTGGCAAATAATTCAAAAGATTGTTGGTTTTGTTTCGGGGTAATAGACAAATAGACTTCATAAAACTCAAACAATAAAGCGATTGAATCCATAGCACGAATCCCAGAAACATCTTGAATAAAATCTTCAATACTTAAAATTTCCGGACAAAAAACAGTACCGGTAATTTGTTTTTTTAGTGCTTCTATTAAAAAAACCTTAGCTCTTTTATTGGGCAAAATCACTCTGATATCTGAAAAATTAGCAGAATGCTTAGCTAGTAATTGGGTGGCTATTTGGTCTAAAAAAGTCGAATTTGTCATTTGATAAATATAAAAAAAGCCGTTCAATTAAGAACGGCTTTTAAAAAAAATGTTATGCTAAAATTACGGTTGCTTCATGTTGACTTTCATTCCGTCAACACCACCTACATAAATAATTGCAGTTCTTCTGTTTTCTGCTCTACCTTTAGCTGTTTTGTTTGAAGCTACTGGTTGAGAAGACCCAAATCCTTGAGCTACTAAATTCTCAGCTTTAATACCTCTAGCGACTAATGCATCTACCACAGATTTTGCTCTAGCCATAGAAAGTTTTTTGTTTAATGCTGCACTACCTGTGTTGTCAGTATGACCATTGATTTCAAACTTAGCAGTTGGATAATTTTTCAAAATTTCTTTGATAGCATCCAAACTAGTTGCTGTTTCTGGTTTTGCATCGTCCAAAGTAGATTTACCAGTTACAAAGAAAATTGATCTTGCTTTAACTCTTAAATCCTCAACTACCTCTTTAGTTACTTCAGGACAACCTTTGTTGCTAGCAGGACCAGCAATTAATGGACATGCATCTTCTAAATCTGGCACACCATCTTTGTCAGCATCTAAAGGATAAGGACAACCTTGGTTATCTTTAGGACCCGCTACAGTAGGACATTTGTCATCTTTATCAGCTACTCCATCTCCATCAGTATCAGGACAACCTCTAGTTGAAGCAGGACCAGCTACATCTGGACAAGCATCATCTTTATCAGCAATTCCGTCTCCATCAGTGTCAGGACATCCGTTGAAAGCAGCTAAACCAGCAACATCTGGACAAGCATCGCTTCCGTCAACAATACCGTCTCCATCCGTATCAGGACATCCGTTGAATTGTTTTAGACCAGCAACTTCTGGACAAGCATCATCCTTGTCGTAGATTCCATCACCATCAGTATCTTTTCCTCCAAATTTGAAGATGATACCTGCAGTGTGTTGTGCTAATGAAGGAGATTCTGGATTTAATCCGTCATTTCTATCTCCAAAAGATTTTCTGTAAGTAGAAGACAAAGCCAAACCTACGTTTTCAGTAAACCAAAAAGTTAGACCAACTCCTAAATTTACATTCCCGAAGCTATCTTTCCCTAAGAAAGTATACCCTCCACCAGCTTGTAAACTTGGATCAAACCATTTTGTACCGATCAATTCCATAAAGCTGTACTTTACTGTACCATCGATTCCGTAGTACATCAAATCTCCAGGATTTGTAACTACCATACCTCTACTGTCAGCACCCGCTGCATTTGGAGCAAACGACACAAATTTGTCGATTTTGTTAACAGAACCAGCTAAACCAAACGAGAACCCGCCTTGAATGTGTCTAGACACTTGAATGTAAGAAACAGAAGGAAGAATGTTCCAGTTGTCTTTTACAGCGAATGGCTGAGAAAAGTGTTGTTGAAACCAGTTCACGTGATCTGGACCTGCACTCGTTCTTGAGTCGATAGCATTTACACCAATGGTAATTGCCCACGGATTGTTGCTATCTTGTGCCTGGGATGATAGTCCTACAGCCATCAACACAACAACTAAAATTTTGTTAAGATGTTTCATAATGATTCTATTAATATTTAGTTAATTACAGACAAAAATAACAACTTATTTATTAGGAACAAAATTATAATATAAAAAATACCTACAAAAAGCTGAACAAATTTAAATATCTATATCACATTTAATGCTTTACCTACTTTTATAAATGCTTGCAAGGCGCTGTCTAAATGTTCTTTTTTATGACTTGCAGAGAGCTGAACACGAATTCTGGCCTTCCCCTTGGGTACCACCGGAAAAAAGAACCCGATAACATATACTCCGTTTTTTAACAATTCGTTAGCAAACAACTGGGCTAATTTCGCATCATACAACATAACAGGCACGATCGCAGAGTCGCCGTCTATGATATCAAAACCAGCTTTTATAACCCCTTGTTTAAAATAATTAGCATTCCACTCCAATTGATCCCTGAGCGAAGTATCTTTTTCTAATAATTCAAACACTTTAATAGAAGCACCAACAATTGCTGGAGCAAGGGAATTAGAGAACAGATAAGGTCTTGAACGTTGACGTAAAATTTCGATGATTTCTTTTTTGGCCGTGGTGTAGCCGCCCATTGCACCGCCCAAAGCTTTCCCGAGTGTGCCGGTAATAATATCTACTCGTCCCATAACCCCCTTAGCCTCAGGCGTACCCTTTCCTGTCGCGCCAATAAATCCAGCCGCGTGGCATTCATCAACCATAACCAAAGCATCGTATTTGTCGGCTAAGTCACAAATTTTATCCAAAGGTGCCACTAGGCCATCCATTGAGAAAACGCCATCGGTAACAATCAATTTAAAACGCGTACCTGCTTCTGTAGCTTTTATTAATTGCTGCTCTAGGTCGTTCATATTGCTGTTTTCATAACGATAACGTGCTGCTTTACACAAACGCACCCCATCGATTATAGAAGCATGATTCAAACTATCTGAGATAATACAATCTTGTTCCCCCAACAAAGGTTCAAAAACCCCACCATTCGCATCAAAAGCTGCAGCATATAAAATAGTATCCTCGGTACCATAAAAATCGGCAATCTTTTTTTCTAAGGTTTTATGAATATCTTGGGTACCGCAAATAAAACGAACCGAAGACATTCCGAAACCATGCGAGTCCAAAGTATCCTTTGCCGCTTGAATTACTTCAGGATGAGAGGAGAGTCCAAGATAGTTGTTAGCACAAAAATTAAGTACCGTTTCACCGTTAACTGTAATTTCTGCCCCTTGTGCCGAGGTAATTATTCTTTCCGTTTTAAAAAGGCCATTTTCTTCAATAGTTTGCAATTCACTTTGCAAATGCTGTTGTATTTTGCCGTACATAATATAGGGTGTTAGATTCTTATTCTGAGTTTTTATTACAAATTTACCACATCGATCACTAATCCAACATAAACCAAGGCTTTTTTAACTACTTTATACCCCATTTTCTCAATAGCCTCTTGATAATTATCTAATTGCCTTACGTATTTAACATTGTGTGC
>JBOFUD010000054.1:0-1751 GCA_051652385.1 Flavobacterium sp. | reverse complement strand
TTCTGTTATACAAATTGGCTCTTGCACTGAAGTTATGATCCGTAGAAATTGCCGTTCTGTATACTTGATCTTGCCATTGAGTATCTGCAAGGATACGACCTTCAATTTGTGGTGTAGCAGGATCATCAACCGCAGTAGTTGTGGTATCATCAATCCCTAAATCATTAGTTCTTGTTGGGTGGTATTCTTGGATAAATTTAACAAACTCGCCTGAATTCATTACCTTGATTTGTTTGCCCACCTGACCAACTGAAACGTTTGCAGAATAATTGTACTGAGGCGCTCCTGAAGTTCCTTTTTTGGTAGTAATGATAATAACCCCGTTGGAAGCACGTACCCCATAAATAGCTGTTGCAGATGCATCTTTAAGAATAGAGAAACTTTCTACATCATTTGGATTTACTAGAGATAATGGGTTACTAACTCCTGCAGGATTTTCGTTACTAATAGGCACCCCATCAATAATAATTAACGGATCATTTGAAGCACTTAATGAAGCCCCACCACGAATCCTAATGTTTGGTGCAGAATCTGGTTGCCCACCATTGTTGGTAATACGAACACCGGCAGCTTTTCCTGACAACAATTGATCTACGGAAACGATTGCGCCCTTGTTAAAATCTTTGGATGAAAGTATCGCTACAGATCCGGTTGCATCTTTCTTTTTCACAGAACCGTACCCTACTTGCACTACTACTTCTTTTAGCTCGTTAGAATCTTCTTCTAGGGAGGCATTCAAAACAGCCTGTCCCTCATAAGTCAAAACAACGTTTCTCAACCCGATAAAAGAAAACACAATTTTATCTCCTTTTTTGACATTAGTTAGTTTGTATTTTCCATCAAAGTCGGTAGAAACACCATTTGCAGCTCCTTGTATATTTACATTGGCTCCTGGTATTGGTTGACCCGTTCCTTTTTCAAGAACGGTTCCAGTTACAGCATTCTGAGCCAGCATGCTGAGAGGCAGGAATAACAATAAAAATAACAACTTTTTATAAATTGTTTTCATACTTTTTGTTTAAATTAATGATTGGTTTTGGATTTTTAGTTAAACTTTTCTTTACTTCGAACCTCAAAATTAACAGAATATTAACCCCTTCGACATGACATAAATCATAAAGCAGTACGAAAACGTAATAGTGTTGAAAACTTTATTTTTTATTTAGTATTCATGTCTGAAAATTACCAGAACACAAAAAATAATAAGGATAAATAACGAATATCTCCTTTTTATGCTAAAAAATAAACCTTCAAGAAAGTTTCGCTACCAAAACCGATACGGATTCAACGCTAAAAAGTCAAACAACATCAGCAACAATAATCTAATTAGACCAAAAAAAAGGCTGCCCATTTGGACAGCCCTTTTTATTGCATTCACAAAAAACTATTGTTTTTCTAACTTGTAGGTATAAGCTCTTGAATGACTTAAATCTAAAGTGATTTTGTAAGTACCTGCACCTGGAGTTGGAATATTCGGCCCACCAGCGTTTGCGATACCATCGGCTTTATCAGAACCAAAATTAATATCCCAACCATTATTGGCTCTAAATTTTAATTCACCTGATCCTTTCAACACAATTACGCCTGACCACACAAATTTCAGAGGATCGTACGTTAAAGCAGTGTCTGCATCCCAACCGCCTGGAGTGGCATCACCAATGATTCCCCATTTTGTAAGTGTAGTAGAATACGTCAATTTTTGAGTATCTGCTTTAATATAATAGAAGCCTGCAGCAGCACTTAAATTATCT
>JBOFUD010000053.1:0-13407 GCA_051652385.1 Flavobacterium sp. | reverse complement strand
TTTTAACCCAGATTCCGCATTAGAAATCTACTACAACTGAATTCTTCTTCAAAACCATGAACTTTTTTCACGAGTGTTTATTTTTAGTGGAGTTCAAGATACGCTTCGCTTGGTTCTCCTATTTTTAAATTCAAAATACAAAAGTATTACATCTTCAAAAATAGTCCGTGAGCTCTTGTTTTTATTGAATAATTCAGTTTCGCAACGAAGTCTAATGCGGAATCTGGGTTTAACCCAGATTCCGCATTAGAAATCTACTACAACTGAATTACTTCACCGTTTTTAAATTTTTTAGCGGAGTTCAGTGAATGGATTTCATTTGTTTTTGCTAATGTTGTTTTGGTCAAATGTAATCTTCGATGTCTTCTTCAAAACCAAGAACTTTTTTCACGAGTGTTTATTTTTAGTGGAGTTCAAGATACGCTTCGCTTGGTTCTCCTATTTTTAAATTCAAAATACAAAAGTATTATCTCATCGGCTTATATTTTTCATAAGTATTCGCTGAACCTTGTTTACATCTTCAAAAATAGTCCGTGAGCTCTTGTTTTTATTAAATAAATCCCTTTCGCAACGAAGTCTAATGCGGAATCTGGGTTAAACGAAAACAAAGCATTTACAAACCTTTATCACCCTGCCGTCTGCTGCAATTTTATAGCATTCCTTTGGAGATCAAAAGTTTATTTTTACACCAAACTTTGCGAAGAATCAATACCTTTCTTCCAAAAATTCAATAGTGGAAACGGCTCATAATTTAAACTTTTGCTTAAAAAATAATTTCTACCTTTGTTTGCTGGAGAGACTTATTTTTTTAAGTTTAAAATTCAATTAATATGCAAAACATTCCTAGTGTTGACTTGCGTGATTTCCTTTCGGATGACCCGAAACGTAAACAAAAATTTGTAAATGAAATCGGAACCGCTTACGAAGAAATTGGCTTCGTGGCTTTAAAAGGTCATTTTTTAAATGATCAATTAGTTGAAAACTTATATGCCGAAGTTCGAAACTTTTTCATGCTTCCCCTAGAAGTTAAAGAGAAATATGAAATTCCCGGTATAGGCGGACAAAGAGGCTATATTTCTTTTGGAAAAGAACATGCCAAAGGGCGCTCTGCTGGAGATTTGAAAGAGTTTTGGCATTTTGGGCAGTATGTTAGTGATGGTTCAAAATACGCTGGTGAATATCCTGCCAATGTTGAAGTTTCAGAATTAGCTACTTTTAACACTGTTGGCAAAGAAGCGTATCAAATGCTTGAAAAAACAGGTGTTTATGTGCTACGCGCTCTGGCTTTATTCATCGGACTGGATGAATTTTATTTTGATAATTATGTAAAAGATGGTAATAGTATTTTGCGTCCTATTCATTACCCTCCTATTACAGACGAACCAAAGGATGGCGCTGTTCGTGCCGCTGCACATGGAGACATTAATTTGATTACCTTATTGATGGGCGCTCAAGGCAAGGGTTTGCAAGTACAAAATCACGAGGGCGAATGGATCGATGCCATGGCGCAACCCGATGAATTGATGATCAACGTGGGCGATATGTTATCTCGCCACACCAACAACCGCTTAAAATCAACCATACATCAAGTGGTGAATCCTCCACGAGAATTGTGGGGAACATCTCGTTTTTCTATTCCATTTTTCATGCATCCAGTGAGCGACATGCAATTGAATTGTCTAGACAACTGCATTGATGCCCAACATCCAAAATTGTTTGAAGACATCACAGCGGGCGATTATCTGTATGAGCGCCTGGTTGATTTGGGTTTAATCAAAAAATAGAAAAATATACCTAGGATCAGTACTTCCAAATTCTCAGGTTCACTGCCTTAGAATTTGGAATTTGATTTTTTAACTGTTTAATTATATGGATTTTCAAGACCAACTCAAACATCTTTTTCCAGATCATCAGCCACTGCCTGAGGAGCCGATCGAAGCTGTAGCGCACGAATTATATGTGCAAAAAGAGCCGATGATCTGCAAATACGAAAAACGAAAAGGAAAAGGCACAACCATCATCGAAGGATACGAAGGCACCGACGCGGATTTTAAGATTTTAGCCAAAGAAATAAAAACGAAACTGAGCGTTGGTGGCACTTTTAAAGAAGGATTTCTTATCATTCAGGGGGATTTTCGCGACAAAATCATGATGCTTTTAAAAGAAAAAGGCTTTAAAACAAAACGAGTTGGAGGTTAAGGCACAAAGTATTCATCATCCAAACCTTAAAACTTTAAGGCCTTAAACAAAATAAATAGTAGGTTATGATAAAAAATTCCGAATTAATACTCAATCCAGATGGTAGTGTTTATCATCTTCATTTAAAACCAGAACAAATTGCCCATACTATTCTATTCGTGGGCGATCAAGATCGTGTAGCCAAAATCACCAAACACTTTGATACTATAGAGTTTACCACCCAAAAAAGAGAATTCAAAACTCAAACGGGATCTTATAAGGGCAAGCGGATTACTGTAATGTCAACCGGAATTGGCCCAGACAATATTGATATTGTAATGAACGAACTCGATGCTTTGGTCAATATCGATTTGCAAACCCGAAAGCCAAAAGAAACGCTAACCGCATTACGAATCATCAGAATAGGAACTTCAGGTTCTTTGCAAGCCGACATTCCGGTAGATCATTTTGTGTTGTCACAATACGGCTTAGGACTTGACAATATGCTTCGTTCGTATTGGATTGATTCATTTTCAGAAAGCCTTTTAGAAAAAGCATTTATCGAGCATACCAACTGGGATTTGAGAAAAGGAATGCCTTACGTTATTGGTTGTTCCCCTGAGTTGGAGCAATTAATCGAAAGTGATCAAATACATAAAGGAATTACCGCAACGGCAGGAGGCTTTTATGGTCCACAAGGTCGTGTGTTGCGATTGAAAATTCAAGATCCTGAATTAAATTCCAAAATGGATTCGTTTCAATTCGAAGGACATCGCATAACCAATTTAGAGATGGAAACTAGCGCCATTTACGGTTTGGGTAAATTACTTGGCCATCAATGCCTATCACTCAATGCCATTATTGCCAATCGTGCCAACGGAACTTTTAGCGAAGATCCTTATAAAGCCGTAGACGAACTTATTTTGTATACGCTCAATAAACTAGCAGAATAGTTTAAGTGTAGTAATGACTGAAAACACAAAATAAAAATTTAGCAAACGACACTATGAAAAATAAAACCAGTAATTTATTTAATAATCCACAAAAAGTAGTACTTAATCAGGGCGTAAAATATTCTAAATTATTAGAAAATCTTTTAGAACCATTTGTAAAAGATTTTGAGGATGAACTATCGTATGAAGAAATTTTTGAATTTGTCATATTTGCTTGGAATTCTGCGAATATCAAAGTATTGTTGCCAAAAGAAAAAAACAACGATGTATTTGATACCCTTGAAAAAGAAGGCCTAAATGTCGCTTTATTCAACAAGATGATCGATCATAAAATAAGCCATTTTAAAAATTACACCCATTTTATTGTTGATTATGAGGTAGTAAGAACACTTGAATATCCTATATTAAGAGTATTTACGCAAGAACAAGATGCCTATTTAAAGGCGAAGTTCGAACAACCTGATACAGAAGACTCAGAGGACGATCTTGAGGAAAATTTTGTCAATCGGAGTGCTATTATCATCAAGCCATTGCAGCCGTTTATCGATTGGTGTTCTGGTTTGTATCCCGGAAATATAGAGGATATAAAAGAAACCACTACCTACTTAATTAGCGAAGATATTGAAGATATCGAATCTTGGCTGTCCAAAAAATTCGACAAACTATTCACCTTTGAACTAAACTCTTGGCACACCAATAAAAAAGAATGGCCTCAAAAACGGAATTACAAAATGTTTAAAGAATGGTTTCAAATTGACACATCGACAACGGTTTTTGATTTTGAAATCAATCCAATTCAAAAATATTGATTACTTCAACTTTGGACAAAAATAAAGGGTAAATTTCACCTAGTGATTTGCTTTTGAAGACTTATCCAAACCAATTTATAATAGGTACCACCAAAACAATCTAGGCTTATCGACCTGAGTACAACTGCAACAATTGCATGCTACCCATAAAACTACAAAAGAGGATATTGTATTTATAAATCGTAGCATTGCGCCAACGGCAGATAATATATAAAAATCATGAACTTACTTCTCGAAACCGACCGTTTATTCTTTCGTCCTTTTACGCCAGACGATGCCGAAGCTATGTTTTTAATGGACTCCAATCCTGCCGTTCACAGGTATCTTTGGAACAAACCCGTGCAGGATATTGCGGAAATATATCCCGTGATTGCATCGCTTCAAAAACAGTATGCAGAAAACAACATTGGTCGTTTTGCTACCTTTTTAAAAGAAAACGAGCAATTCATCGGGTGGACCGGCATTAAATACATCAACGATCACGTAGAAAACGGCAATACCAATTTTTATGATTATGGCTACCGCCTAGCCGAACCCTTTTGGAACAAAGGCTATGCCACCGAAGCCACGAAATTTTGGCTAGAGTATGGTTTTAATCAAATGAATATACAAGAAATGAACGCGTATACTCATGCTCAAAATGGTGCTTCCAATCATATTTTAAGTAAATGCGGCATGCAATTTATGGAAGAATATACCGCCGAAGATGGCATCAATTGGAAATGGTGGCAAATGTTCCATCCAAATAAAAAATAAATGAAGACCATAAAAATAGCTGGTGTTCCAGAACATTTTAATTTGCCTTGGCATTTAGCCATCGAGCATGGAGCTTTTGAAAAAGTTGGGATTGATTTGCAATGGACCGATGTTCCGGAAGGCACGGGTAAAATGTGTCAAATGCTTCGCGAGGGAACTGCCGATATTGCCATTATTTTAACCGAAGGCATCGTAAAGGACATTATTGGTGGAAATCCTTCAAAAATTGTTCAAGTGTATGTAGACTCGCCTTTGATTTGGGGCATTCACGTAGCAGCTTCATCAAAATTTCAATTCGTAGAGCAACTTCAAAGTGCGAAAGCTGCTATTTCAAGAATGGGATCTGGCTCTCATTTAATGGCGTATGTCAATGCCGCACATCAAAACTGGGACTATAATCAGCTGCAATTTGAAATCATACATACCATTGATGGTGCCGTTACCGCTTTAACAGAGGGAACGGCTGACTATTTTATGTGGGAACGTTTTATGACACAACCTTTAGTAGATCAAGGAATATTTAGAAGAATAGCAGATTGTCCTTCGCCCTGGCCCTGTTTTGTTGTAGCGGTTCGCAACGAAATTTTGGAGCAAAATCCCCAAGCCATCAGGAGTATTCTTAGCGTGATTAATACACAAACCAAACATTTTAAAGCCATTACTCAAATAGAATGTATTTTGGCTGAAAAATACAAACAGAAAGTTGAAGACATTAACCAATGGCTGGATGGTACCGAGTGGTCGCAAGAGCCAATAGATGAGGAGGTGTTAAACAATGTTCAAAATCAATTACTGAACCTCGGAATTATTGATAAAACAAGTACATTTGCTGCTATGGTAAAAGAAGTATAATCGTACTCCTTTTCAATGATATGATAGCACCCAAAAAAATTGATGTAACGAAACTCAGCGCCCAACTTCAAGTCAAGAAACCTTGGGATGTCGTTCTTATTTCAATTTTAAATTTAATTATTACCTTCCCTATTTTCATCATTGTGCATCATAATGTTATTGATCCTGAATGGGTATTTGGATTGGATAGGATACTTATTTTTATTGCCGTTTTTATAGCCGTTCATTTTATTTTAAGTGCTTTGAAAACAGTGGCACTCATTAGTATTATTATTTATTTTTTTATACTAATTTACGGCAGTATTTTTGGCAATTATGGGTTTGAAAGTATGATTGAAGATTACAATTCGATGGTCTATACCATGTCGGACAGCCCTTATCCACAAGATATCATTATTGCTAAACTCCTTCCTTTTCCGAACAAAAATAAAATAAAAAGCGCTATCGAATATCAGCATCCCAAAGTGCGGAATTTTGCTGTCATGTCAACAAGCAAACATTTTAAAAACATTAAGGGTTATTCCGATTACCGAACCATCATTCAATGTTTTGCGGTGTTTAAGGAAATCAATGCGCGTTGGAACTATGTTCATGACCCAAAGGACGGTGATTACATCGCAACGGCGTCTGAATCTTTGCTTTATTTTTCTGGCGATTGTGATGACCATTCCATTTTGATGGCCGCTTGTGTGAGAGCCATTGGCGGCAGCCCTCGATTAATTCATACCAAAGGGCATATTTATCCAGAAATTTTGATCGGCTCGAAGGAAGATTTGGAGAAAGTGAATTATTTGATAAAAAATGAATTGTTTCCCAAAGAAAGCAACCACAAAGAAATTCACTACCATATTGATGAGCGGGGACAAGTTTGGATGAATTTAGATTATACAGCCACTTATCCCGGCGGTCCCTTTTTGTCTGAAGAAATTTTGGGGGCTTTGACTTTAAATTAAAGTTTACTTTTCTGATACAACTGGCGTCCCAATTCGGCTAAAAATGGGAAACCTATCGTTTCATACTCATATACGCCATCATTGAATATTTTATTTTTGTTAACCAAAATAGTAGCCGTAAGCATAAACTCGATCTTGTTTTTAGTATCAATTATATAGGCACAATCGGTGAGGGTTCCATAAGCATCTCCCACTTTATTATAAATTTTTATATGGTCTGGAATAGTTTGTTTGGTGTCTCCGAACATAAAAAATTTGCAATAGCCATCATAATATTCTATAGGATCAAATCCCGCATTTCTGGGCAAATTTTGCATAGAAAACAAAATAAATTCTCGATCTTTTGGACTTAAATGAAAGCGTTCCTCCATTTTGAAATTTTCAGGAAAAATTATTTTTTTCAAGGTATTATGAAGACTTTCTAATGGATAATAATTCTTTTTGGAAAAATCAAAAGGTGTGTTAATGATTTTATCCTCTTCCAAAAAACCCACCCCTTTTTCGATTCCACTAATTTTTAAGGGTTCGAAAGTATTGCTTGTCACCGATGGTACCACCATTGTTGATGCATCGTCTTTGTACAAAATGATGGGCAATGTTTTTCTATTTCCCGAATTTGCAACCGACAAACGGTGCGAGACACGAAATGGCGCTAGCCCCTTTTTTTTCATGCCCTCATTCAAATAGTCAAACCCAATAAATTCAAACAAATGATTACTTGCCTCGTTGTCACTTACTGCAAATAACTTTGAAATTTCTTCTGCAAATCGCCACTTACTATCGGAATCGCCTATGGAGAATTGTGATTGTATGGAGGTATTAGGAATGGTATTTAGTTTTTCTAAGGCCAATACCGCAATGGGAAATTTGACCGTGCTAGCAGGATAAAAGTATTGATTAGCATTGACATGATATTTGAAATCTTTAAAAGATGCCTTACCCTTTTTATCTCTCGTAATTTGTGTGTAGATTATTTGTAACTCATACTCCTCTGCCTTTTGAACCACGTCATGAATAATGCCACTTTTAGCGTTTAAAACTTGAGTCAAAGGATTTTTTTGAAGGCTACTGCATCCGCAAAAAATGCCTACAAAAATAAAAAGTACTGTCTTGTAAATTAGTTTCATATGATCTATTAAGAAAATGCAATGTACTAGAAAACCATGAAACACCACACTTTTTTCTAAAAAAAATAAAAATGCAAAAACCCTGTAGTTTTCGTCGCATCGTTGTCGTATAAAAAAAAGACGCTTGAATCACGCATCATTGAAACCGAGGCGCTGCTGCCATCAATTAAAAAACACCAATAATCCAGACTTCCTTCTGCTAAGACATCGCTTGCCTCCTTAGCTTACTACTGCCAATTTAGGGTTACTGTTCATCCACTAACCTCTTACGCCATAAAAAAACGACTCAATACAAAAGGACGTCCACTGAAACTTGATCCTCCAATTTCTAAAAAAAATGTAAAAATTGCCGTTGGTAAAAATTCCATCTCTTTTTTTCATAATTTAGCCCTTTAAATAATCTTAAAAAGCGCCGCGATGTTCCAGAAAACATTCCTTTTAATACTATTCACACTGCTCGTTTCTTGTAAAAATGACGCCGATACAAATGAAAAAATCACTGCTTCAAAATGGGTATTGGGCACATGGGCGGAAACCACAGCAGATGGCACTTTGGAGGAAACTTGGACCTCAAAAAATGATAGTACTTTTGAAGGGACATCTTTTTTTATCAAAGGAAAAGATACCCTGCACAATGAAGCGATTATTTTGCAACAAATAGGCGAAGACTTAGTTTATAAAGCAACAATACAAGGCGAGAATGGCGATCAAACCATTTTATTCCCGCTTACGGTTACTACAGAAAAAAGCGTAACCTTCGAAAATAAAAAACATGATTACCCGCAAAAAATAGTGTACCAATTGGTCAATGATAGCACCATGACGCTCAACATCGCTGGTAAGCAAGCTGGCAAACCCATGTCAGAATCCTATAAATTAAAAAAAGTAAATTAGTTTTATGAAACTACATCTAAGCCTCAGTTTTTTTACTGAGGCTTTTTAGTTCCCTATTTTCAGGGAAACATACCAATGATTCCAACTTATTTTCACCCAGATTCTGCATTAGAAATCTACTTAATCTGAATTACTTCACCATTTTTATATTTTTTAGCAGCGTTCATTGCATGAATTTTATTTGTTTTTACTGTGGTTGTTTTGGTCAAATATGCTCTTTGATGTCTTCTTCAAAATACGAAAGTATTAACTCATTGGTTTCTATTTTTCATTTGTATTCGCTGAACGTTGTTTCCTTCTTAAAAAATAATCCGTGAACTCCTGCTTTTATTAATAATACAGCTTCGCCACGAAGTCTAATGCGGATTCTGGGTTTAAACCTTTTTTCATTTTTACAGTCTAAAAAGAAAAAGCAGTTGCAACTTTAATTATAATAATTATCTTTGCATTATTTTTATTCATTCTAAATAAATGATATGACAATTTTCTTCAAAACTATGAAAACGATACTTTTCACCCTCACATTTTTAGCAGTGACTTGGGCAGGTGCACAACAAAAAAACAGTCTATTAGAGCAATCGTTCTGGAAAAATTCGCCAGACGTAACCACTGTACAAGCAGAAATCGCAAAAGGTAACAATCCTTCAGCAATGAATTCCAATGCTTTTGATGTGACTACAATTGCCATCAATGCAAACGCCCCCACTGCAACCCTACAGTTTTTATTAGAGCAGCCCGGAAACCACGTCAACAAACTCACGCATGACAATAGAATTTATTTGCATTGGGCGGCTAGTAAGGGCAATATCGAAATCATAAATTATCTGATCTCGAAGGGCTCGAATACCACTTTGGAAGACAGTAAAGGGGAGACTCCATTGACTTTTGCAGCCGTGAACGGGCAAACTAACCCCCTAGTTTATGAAGCGTTTTTTAAAGCGGGTACCAATCCCAAGAAAAAGTACAAAGACGGAAGTAATTTGTTGCTCATGGTGATCGCCTCCGATAAAGACTTTTCCCTAAGCACTTATTTAGCCACCAAAGGCCTATCGTTACAAGACACTGACAACGATGGAAATACTGCATTTGATTACGCTGCCAAAACAGGAGATGTTGCTTTCTTAAAAACACTCCATCAAAAAGGCGTCAACCACACCAACAACGCGCTATTATTCGCCGCTCAAGGGACACGAAGAGCTTCTAGCCCAATAGCATGCTACCGCTATTTGATCGAAGACTTAAAAATAAATCCTACAAGTACTACCGCGTCTGGTGAAACCGTGCTTCATTTTTTAGCTGCTAAACCCAATCAAAAAGAGAATATCTCTTACTTTGTATCCAAAGGGGTTGCAGCAGACGCTTTGAATAACGAGGGAACCAATCCATTGATGATCAGCGCTTCTGGACAAGACGCAGCCGTTACCGAACTCTTCCTCTCCGCCACCAAAAACATCAATACTCAAAACACAAAACTGGAATCGGCACTTACTTTTGCCGTAAAATCAGGTACACCAGAAGTTGTCAAAATGTTGATCGACAACGGAGCCGATGTAAGCATTGTTGACAAAGAAGGCAATAATCTCGGATATTTTTTGATTCAATCGTACCGCGCTTCAGGAAAAGGAGGCCGCGAATCGGAAGCCTCAACTGTTTCCAAACAAGATCCTTTTGATGCAAAATTGCAATTATTGACAGAAAAAGGGTTCAACATAACGCAACCTCAAAAAGATGGCAATAGCTTATATCATTTGGCAGTAATCAAAAACGACATTACTTTACTTGAAAAACTGGCCCCTTTAAAAATTGATGTCAACACAAAAAATAAGGATGGTTTTACTGCTTTGCATAAAGCCGCATTGCTTGCCAAAGACGCTACTATTTTGAAATATTTGGTGGCTATGGGAGCTCAAAAAGAAAGTAAAACGGAATTTGACGAAACCGCCTACCTGCTCGCAAAAGAAAACGAAGCGTTGACTAAAATGAATCTTAATTTAGAGTTCTTAAAATAACACATCGTGTCGTTCACTGCTTAATTTTTATAAAAAAACAACCTTTACATCATAATCTACCATTCATACCACCAAAATGAAAACAATATTTAAAATTAGCTTGCTGACCTTAATCAGTCTTATATCATTTGATGCTGCGGCACAAACTAGCAAATACAAATGCATGTTGCAAATGTCAAACTATGTTGGTGAAGGCGCCTACGTGGTAGTTTCATTGATCAACCCAAAAGGGGCGTACGAAAAAACAATGTATGTCATGGGCGATGACAAAAAGTGGTACAAAACCATCAAAGAATGGCATAAATATCAAAGTAAGAAAAAAGAAAATCTGAGTGCTAAAACTGGTGCATCTGTCACCGGAGGCGATCGCAGCATCACCACGATCGAAATAGATGATAGCAAAATTAACAAAGGATACAGTATCCGTTTTGAAACTTCGGTAGAGGATAACAAATACTATGTTTCTGATGCCGAAATTCCATTAACCACGGTAGGTTTAACTACCAAAACAGAGGGTAAAGGATACATTCGCTATGTGCGTTTCAATAAAATCTAATGTCTGATTTGAAACAAAATAATGTACGTCAGATAAGCTAAACAAAACAAACTTTTACCTTATCTGACTTCATTTTTTTACTTTAAACGTTCTAACAATTATAAGTTCTACTGCTATGACTCTTTCCTTTTGGCGCTACTCCCACCTGGTATTAGCGATTTTTTCCTCCTTGTTTTTGATTCTAGCTGCGCTTACCGGAACAATACTGGCATTTGATGCCATTCAGGAAAAAATCCCTTCTTATCAAGCAGCAAATTTCGAAAGCATAACCCTAGCTGAAACGTTGCCTATTTTACGAAAAACCTATCCTGAAATAACCGCATTAAGTATAGACCATAATCAAGTGGTAACCCTACAAGGAATAGATCAAGAAGGCAACAATGTCAATGGGTATATCGATCCCAATACAGGGGAAATAATTGGAAAACCACAGTCAAAAAGCAGCTTCATTCAATGGACAACAGCCTTGCACCGCTCGTTGTTTTTAAAAGAAAATGGCCGTTTTCTTGTTGGCTTCATTTCATTTTTATTGGCACTTCTTGCACTTTCTGGCTTGGCTCTGCTTATTAATAGACAAAAAAGCCTTCGCAGTTTGTTTGCTACCATTGTAAAAGAAAACTTCGCACAATATTACCATATCGTTTTGGGTCGATTATCGTTGATTCCAATACTGATACTAGCCATTACAGGAAGCTATCTCACCTTAGAGAAATTTCATTTTTTTCTGGAAAATAAAACTTCTCAACAGGAAATCACAAGTGAGCCCATCTCTCCAAAAAAAGAAAACACCTCCGCATTCCAGACCATACTTTTGTCCGATATTAGCAAAATAGAATTCCCGTTTTCGGAGGATGAAGAGGATTACTACATCATTCAACTAAAAGACAAAGAAATAGAGGTAAATCAGGTAACAGGTGCTATAATGCAAGAAAAACCGACTGCGGTATCCCACCAACTAGCTACCCTCAGTCTCGATTTACACACCGGAAGAACCAATGTTTTGTGGGCATTAGTTTTAGGAGTGTGCAGTATCAATTTGTTGTTCTTTATTTATTCAGGATTTAACATGACCTTGCAACGGAGATCGAGTCGCATCAAAAACAAATTCAAAGCCAAAGACAGTCAAATTATTCTGCTTGTTGGTTCTGAAAACGGAAGCACGCTTCGCTTTGCCAATGCCGTTCAGCAACAATTCATTGCCTTGGGTCAAAAAGCCTACATCAGCGAAATGAACCACTACACGGTTTATCCAAAAGCTGAAAAACTGCTCCTATTTACTTCAACTCATGGTGAAGGAGATGCGCCAACCAACGCCGCTACTTTTTTGGAAGCGCTGCAAAAAACACCACAAAAACAAAAAATAAAAACCACAGTAGTTGGTTTTGGCTCCCAATCGTATGCAGCTTTTTGTGGTTTTGCACAAAAAGTTGAAACGGCACTAGACGATCAAAAGTGGACCGAAAAAATAGTCCCTTTACAAACTATCAACGATAAATCGGCAGCGGATTTTGTCGCTTGGATACACTTATGGAACAACGCCACACCACTACCATTAGCCACTACTCCATCGCTTTACGCCACCGTTACACGCGATTTAAAAACTTTTGAAATCATCGAAAGAACAGCCATATCTGCCAACGAAGATACCTTTTTATTAACGTTCAAAACCCCATGGAAAATTCGCTTTCAATCGGGCGATTTGTTAGCCATTTATCCCGAAAACGACTCCAAAGAACGTTTGTATTCTATCGGCAAAAACAACAAAAAACTACAGCTTATAGTCAAACTGCATCCGCATGGGTTGGGCTCCGGTTATTTGAACCAACTTACAGTAGGCTCCAAAATAGACGCTAGAATAATTGCCAATACAGCCTTCCATTTTCCAAAAAAAGCTACAAAAGTAGCGCTAATTTCCAACGGAACAGGCATTGCTCCATTTTTAGGAATGATACAAGAGAATACGTCAAAAATAGAAACCCATTTGTATTGTGGTTTTAAAACGGAAACAAAAATGGTGGCGAGCTACAGAAAACTAGCCGAAAAAATGATGGATAAAAACCAACTTCAAAGCTTCCATTTGGCGTTGTCTCGCGAGTCCAACCGCGAGCACGTTACGCATTTGGTGCAGCAAGATGCCGCATTTTTCACCACTTTACTAAGCGAAAATGGCTGTATTATGATTTGCGGCTCTCTGGCTATGCAAAAAGATGTCGAAGCCGCAATTGAAGCTTTTTGTTCTCCAAAAACCGGCCTAACGATTGCCGATTACAAAACCAAGGGACAAATTTTGACCGATTGTTATTAGAGTAATTAGGAACAG
>JBOFUD010000052.1:0-3378 GCA_051652385.1 Flavobacterium sp. | reverse complement strand
AAGGATACTACAACGATGGCACTCCCGGCCGCTATGACAAAGCCAAAAACTGGAACAAAAGCGGCGAATGGTTGCCCTACCGCGGTGGACTAATGTTATCGTACAAATTAAATTAAAACTTAGAAAGCGAGCGTACGTATAGTTCTTCTACTTTTTTTCTGGCCCAATCGGTCTTTCTTAAAAACGACAAACTCGATTTTACACTTGGATTGCTGGAAAAGCATTTAATTTTTATTAATTCGCTCAAGGTATCGAATCCATAAAAATCTACTAATTTTTCAACTATCGTTTGTAAGGTTACCCCGTGAAGAGGGTCGTTTGATTTTTTATTTTCCATGAGGCAAATTTAAAGCATTTTTACAAAAAGAATTGTGCTTTCATTAATTTGTACCTAAATTTGCTGACCTATGCAAAAAATAGTAAACATCCTTAATAAAAGAGCCCGTTTTGATTACGAAATAATCGAAACCTTTACGGCGGGCATTGTTTTGGCCGGAACCGAAATAAAATCCATTCGATTAGGCAAAGCCAATATCACCGAAAGCTTTTGCGAATTTAGCAATACTGAATTATTTGCCATCAATACCTATATCGAAGAATATGCTTTTGGCAACCAATTCAATCACAAAGCTCGCAGCGAACGCAAATTGTTGCTCAACAAAAGAGAATTAAAGTCGTTAGCTCGCAGTGTCCAAGCCAAAGGACTCACTATAGTTCCTTTAAAATTATTTACCAATGAAAAAGGAATGGCAAAATTACAAATTGGACTTTGCAGAGGTAAAAAAACGTATGACAAAAGAGAATCACTCAAAGCACAAGACACCAAACGCGATCTAGACCGAATTAAAAAAGAATTTTAACACTGATAATCAACGTGTTGTTGTTTTTTTTTGCGTAATTTTATGTTAAACTTAAAAACATACTATTATGAAAAAAATGATGTCTATCATGTCCCTTCTTCTACTTTTAGGATGTGGAAGCAATACGGTAATTGTGAACAGCTGGAGTGATCCTAACAAAACAATTTATCAAGAAAATTTCAAAAAAGTCCTTGTCGTGGTCTTAGTTAAAGATGAGGCTACTCGAAGAACAACGGAAAACGAAATTGTCGCCATGGATCCGACTGTATTTGTTACTTCCAATCAATACTTAAACGAGTCTACTCAAAATTTGACCAACGATCAAAAACTCAAAATCTTGAAAGCGGAGAACTTTGATGGTGTTTTGACGATGCGTTTGGTGAGTACTGACAAAGAAACAAATTATGTTCCTGGCACCAATACATCCCTTTATTACGGTGGCTTTGGCGGAATGTATTCTGGACTTTACGGTTACGGTTTTGGTAACTGGTACAACATGTATTCTCCTTTTTTCTACACACCAGGTTATTACCAAGAAAGCACTTCGTACATGGTAGAAACGAATATTTTCTCATTGAAAGACAATCGACTAATTTGGACAGGCACCACCAAAACGACTTCTGATTTAGATATTGCCAAAACAGCCGATTCTATCATGGATACGTTATACAAACAAATGATTAAAGACGGTACCATCCCAAAACCCGTAAAAGCATAAAAAAATAAAAAAGCGGTTTGAATTTTATCAAGCCGCTTTTTTATTTTAGTTTTTATCTTCTAGTAAAGGAACAAATCGAAATTCTCCAAACTCATGTTTTTCAAACTGAGTCGCATTTTTTCGAATTAATAAGGTCATAATTTGTACTTCGTCTCCTAGGGGAATCACCAACCGTCCCCCAATTTTTAATTGAGCCATCAAAGGTTTTGGTATAAATGGGGCACCCGCGGTAACGATAATACTATCAAATGGCGCATGCAATGGCAGCCCTTTGTACCCATCCCCAAAGGACAAATGCTTGGGCCTAATTCCTAATTTCGGAAATAAACTAGCCGTTTTTTTAAACAATTCACTTTGGCGCTCTACACTGTACACTTTGGCGCCCAAAGCACACAAAACAGCCGTTTGATACCCCGATCCAGTACCAATTTCTAGTATTTTATCCTCTTTTTTTACTTCCAATAATTGCGACTGAAACGCAACAGTGTAGGGTTGAGAAATCGTTTGATCGGCACCAATAGGAAAAGCCTTGTCTTGATAGGCATGATCAGCAAAACTAGAGTTCAAAAAAAGATGTCTCGGTATTTTCGCTATGGCTTCCAGAACAGCAGCATCGGATATTCCTTTATCTTTCAAAAGCGTTACTAATTGATTTCTAAGTCCTTGATGTTTGGCAGTATCTTTCAAAGTTGATTTACATTATTTGGGCAAAAATAAACTAAAAATTCAAAATCCAATTAAAAATATATTCCAATTCAGACAAGAATGTAGAAACAATTATCCTTACGAAATAAAGCTAATAGAATTGCTATTTCTCATTAAATTCCTATTTTTGTAAAAAGAACATTCTTATGCTAAAAATTGGAGTATTAGGTGCTGGTCACTTAGGGAAAATACATTTGCGTTTGCTACAACAATCAGACAACTATGAATTGGTCGGTTTTTATGATGAGCATCTAGAAAATGGAGAAAAAATTGAGAAAGAATTCGGATACAAACAATTCAAAACAATAGCCTCTCTTATTCATGCTGTAGATGTTGTTGATATTGTAACTCCAACACTTTCTCACTTTAAATGTGCCAAAGTAGCCATTAAATCGGGAAAGCACGTTTTTATTGAAAAACCCATTTCAAATACCGTTGAAGAAGCTTTAGAGATTATTGCTTTGGCCAATGAATACCATGTAAAAGGACAAGTTGGGCATGTAGAGCGATTCAATCCCGCGTTTATTGCCACTAAGAATATGATTGAAAACCCCATGTTTATTGAAGCGCATCGTTTGGCCGAATTTAATCCGCGCGGGACTGATGTACCGGTGGTGTTGGATTTAATGATACACGATATTGATGCTATTTTGAGTGTGGTACAATCTAAAGTGAAACACGTAAGTGCGAGTGGCGTATCGGTTATTAGTGAAACGCCAGATATTGCCAATGCTCGAATTGAATTCGAAAATGGTTGTGTGGCTAATTTGACTGCCAGTCGCATTTCGATGAAAAACATGCGAAAATCAAGATTTTTTCAAAAAGATGCGTACATCTCGGTTGATTTCCTAGAGAAAAAATGTGAGGTCGTTCGTATGAAAGATGCTCCAGAAATTCCAGGTGATTTTGATATGATTTTGCAAAATGCCGAAGGAATAAAAAAACAAATTTATTTCTCCAATCCAGAGGTTGAACAAAATAACGCCATTTTGGATGAGTTGAATTCTTTTGCTGACGCCATTAACAACGATACTACACCTGTAGTAACTTTAGAACAAGCAACAGAGGCCTTAAATGTAGCCTATCAAATTATTG
>JBOFUD010000051.1:0-5566 GCA_051652385.1 Flavobacterium sp. | reverse complement strand
AATTTAGTGACTACCAAAACGGTGGATAATCCTAAACCAAATTTTGGGGATAGCATACAATACACACTTTCAGTGGTAAATAATGGACCCAGTGTGGCGACCAATGTGGTGCTACAAGATAATTTGCCCGCAGGAACTTCCTATGTATCACATTTTGCAACAGGAGGTACAGCGAATACTTTTGCGAACGGACAATGGACTATTGGCAATTTGAATAACGGATCTTCTGCTATTTTAGTAATAAAAGCAAAAGTTACCGCTGTAGGAACTATAAGTCAACTACCAATTGTAAACACTACAACTGCTGCAGTCGGAGATCAAGTCGATCCATCTACTGTTGGAGATGATTTGACCGAACCCATTGTGGTGACTTGTGCTGATGTAGTGACAGAAAAAACTGTGAGCAATGCTAATCCAAGCGAAGGAGAAACCATTACGTATAGTTTGAAAGTTACCAATAATGGACCAAGTGACGCATCAGGTGTGACGCTTGTCGACATATTGCCCGCGGGTCTAACCTACCTCAGTAATAATCAAGGTTCGGACTATAACTACGGATCAGGAATTTGGACACTGGGTGCGCTCGGGTTGGGAGAAACAAAAACACTCAATATCGTTGTACTGATTAACTCAGGTGCTGCTGGTAAAACGATTGTAAACACTACGACTCCCGCCAAGGGCAACCAATCGGATCCTTCAAGTCTTGGAGATGATCTCGTTGAAACAATCAATGTCAAAAACGGAGCGGATATTTTTCTAACAAAAGTAGTGAGTAATGCCACACCAAATATCGGAGATGTCGTAACCTACACCGTTACCGTAACAAACAAAAGTACGACCCTAGTGACAAACCTAGTGGTGAAAGATCAGTTGCCTGCTGGTTTACAATTGGTGGCAGCAACACCTGGTATCGGAGTATGGAATACGCCAAACTGGACAGTAGGAACGCTACAACCCGGCGAAAAAGGATCTTTGGAAATTAAAGCCTTAGTAGGTGCAGATCAAGGAGGCAACATTTTGACAAATACAGTAACCAATACTCAAGATCAATTTGATACGAACGCAACGCTAGATGATGCTACCGAGTCTTTAACGGTAACCAGCTTAGATTTGGCAGTAACAAAAACAGTTAATAATGCAAGGCCAAATGAAGCAGATAGTATTACGTACACAATTGTGGTGGTGAATAATGGCCCAAGTAATGCCACCAATGTGAGTTTGATTGATAAATTACCCGTAGGGGTTACTTACGTTGGCGATCAAGTCTCTGCCGGAGTCTACAATAATGGTTCGGGTTTATGGACTATTGGCAATTTGCTAAATGGACAAAATGCTACTTTAACTATCCAAGCAAAAGTGAATTTTGGTACCTATGATACCACAATTACCAACCAGACCTCACCCGTAAAAGCGGATCAGTCTGATTCGGATCCAAGTAATAATAGAGGTAGTGTTTCAATTTTTCCAACCGCAAATATTGACCTAAGCCTAACCAAAGAAGTTGTTGGAAATGTAACCAATCCCGCAGTTGGAGAGGTCATCACTTTTGAAATTAGAGTGCTAAATGATGGACCAACAAAAGCAACCGGCGTTGAGGTGGTCGACTTAATTCCTTCGGGCTATAAGTTCATAACATACAGCTCTTCAATCGGAACCTATGATCCGAAAGTCGGTCTTTGGAAAGTCGGTTTTGTAGAGGTAGGAAATACCGCTATTTTATTAGTAGATGTAAAAGTACTAGGTCAAGGAGACTATGTTAATTGTGCTGCAATCACGAAAGCAAATGAACCCGACATCGATTCAACGCCTGGAAACAATAGCACTACTGAAGACGATGATGCTTGTGCTTCAGCACCACCGAATCAAACGGTAGACTTAGCAATTGTTAAAACTATTCTGACTAATAATACAAATCCTAAAGTCAATTCAGAAATTTCTTTTGAAATACAAGTAACCAACAATGGAAACATTGATGCTACTAGTGTTGTAATAGCAGATCTTCTTCCTTCGGGGTACACTTTTGTCAATTACAGTTCGACTATAGGGGTGTATGATTACCTAACGGGGAATTGGAAAATTAATAAAATTGTAAATGGCGAAACAGAAATTTTAATTATCGACGTCATTGTGAAAGAATCGGGAGATTACCTCAATTGTGCAACTATTAAATCATTGCAACAACTAGACAGTAATGCCAGCAACAACAAAAGTTGTATAAGTACAACGCCATTGGCAGTAATTGACTTGGAGCTAACCAAAACGGTTGATAATGTAAAACCAATGGCCGAAAGTGATGTCGAATTTACTATTGCAATCACCAATAGAGGACCAAGTAAAGCCACTGGAGTAGAAGTGAAAGAGCTGCTTCCTTCCGGATTCAAATTCAAAAGTGCCGTGGCGACTTTAGGGACTTATGAGGCGACTACCGGTATTTGGAAAGTTGGAAATTTAGGAATCAATGGATCCCAAACCCTGAAAATCACAGCCTATGTTAATCCTGTGGGTGTTTTTACAAACATTGCCGAAGTGGTTGCTGCAGTTGAATTGGATGTGGATTCTACCCCGAGAAACAACCTTCCTCAAGAAGACGATCAAGCAAGTGTTACACTTGAGCCCGAGGTGGCACTGGTCCTAGCAGAAGGATTTACTCCAAATGGAGATGGCATTAACGACGTCTTTGAAATTGAACACCTTCAAGTTCTATATCCAAATTTCAGTATGGAAATTATAAACAGATACGGAAATAGTGTGTACGAATACAAACATAACGGAGATAAATTTAAAACTCCGTTGTGGTGGGATGGGTATTCTACAGGAAGGTGGAATTTGTCCAAGGAAATACTTCCTGCAGGAACGTATTTCTACACCATATATTTCAATAACGACGAAAGGAAACCGCAAACGGGTTGGATATACTTGAAGAAATAAAAAATTCTAATGCAAAGAAAGAGAAGGTAACAACAGCTCTAACTTTTTAAATGTAACGTACCACATGAAAAAAATTAAATTATTAATTGGATTTTTTGTTTCGATAGGCTCCATGGTATCAGTTTTTGCGCAACAAGATCCTCAGTACACGCAGTACATGTACAACATGAATATCCTTAATCCTGCCTATGCAGGGTCCCGAGGAGCTTTAAGTGTTGCCGTACTCGGAAGAACGCAGTGGGTAGGCGTAGACGGCGCTCCAAAAACAGCAACATTTTCAATTAATGGACCTGTCGGCAAAAATCTTGGTCTGGGGTTTTCAGTGATACACGATCAAATCGGACCTTCAAAGGAGAGTAATGCATACGCAGACTTTTCATATACGCTTAACTTGTCCGAGGAGAATAAGTTGGCCTTTGGAATCAAAGCCGGAGCGACCTTCCTTAATGTTAGAGAAATTATAACGGTAGATGTCGATCCACTAAATGCACCAATCAACGTAACAGCCCCAAATTTTGGAGTGGGAGTGTTGTATTACAATGAGCATTTTTATGCAGGATTGTCGGTTCCAAATTTTATTGAATCCAGATACCTGGACAAAAAAAATGGAATTTCATCGACGGCTTCAGAAAAAATGCATTACTTCCTAACCACAGGATATGTTTTCGAACTCGATGAAAATATGAAATTAAAACCTTCTGCAATGCTAAAAGCAGCTCCTGGCGCGCCACTTTCGGTTGATGTATCACTAAATCTATTGGTGCAGAAAGTAGAGTTGGGACTCTCAGTACGACTTGACGATTCAATGAGTGCGATGGTCGGATTTAATGTAAACCAAGACTTACGCATTGGATATGCGTACGATTACACTACATCCAACTTTGGTGAATTTAATTCCGGTTCTCATGAAATCATCATTTTATTTGACCTGAATAAGAAAAAGGTAAAAAGCCCAAGATTTTTCTAAAAACATACAATTATGAAAACAATTACGGTCATTATAGTATTGATGTTGAGTTTGTATGCTCATGCGCAAGATCAAAAATACACAATCAAAAATATCGATGCCAATACAGAATACTCCGATTTTGGGACGGCTTACTTCGGCAATGAGTATGCTGTTTTTGCCTCGTCTAAAAAAGTAAAAGGGGCAAGGAATAAAAAATGGTACGCAAACAACCAGCCTTTTCTCGAATTGTATAAGGCAGCTGTTTCTGATAACGGTGAACTCCAAGAGGTAGAACTGTTCTCAAAAGAAGTCAATACAAAGATGCACGAATCAAATCTAATTTTCACAAAAGATTTAAAAACAGTATATTTTTCAAGAGATAACTACACCAACAAAAAATACAAAACTGATGAAAAAGGTTGGGTTTTAATCCAATTATACAAGGCAAATATTGACAGTGTTGGTAAATGGATTAATATTGTGAAATTACCATTCAATAGCGATCTATTCGATACAGGCCATCCTGCTTTGAATGCAGCAGAAACTAAGTTGTATTTTACCTCAAATAGACCCGGATCTGTTGGTATGACCGATATTTGGGCGGTAGATATTTTAAATGACAATACCTATAGTGAGCCCTATAATCTGGGTCTTAATGTCAATTCAACGCGATCGGAAATGTTTCCGTACATCGACAATAATAATGTGTTGTTTTTCGCCTCAGACGGCAGGAATGATTCAAACGGAGGCTTAGATATTTATGCGATAAATATGGAAGGAAATGCGGGGGTAGGAAACGCAAGAAATTTGGGATTTCCAATCAATAGCCTAAAAGACGATTTTGCTTTGGTCTACCAAAATAATAAAAATAAAGGGCACTTTTCATCCAATAGAGCTGGAGGAAAAGGGGATGATGATATTTATTTCTTTACCGAAATACCGGCAGCTATTCCATGCAGCCAAACGGTAAAGGGTGTTGTGCGAGAAAAAGAATCAGGCAATTTGCTTCCAGGTGCAACAGTAGTGCTATATGATGGAAAAGGTAGCGTCATTGAAACGAAAATAGCAGATGAAGGGGCCGCTTTTAGTTTTAAGGTGAATTGTGAAGTGTCATATAAAGTAGTAGCAACCAAAACGAATTTTTCTGCCGATGAGAAAACATTCCTCACCTCAAAACAAGCGGATCTAGCGCTTTCCTTAAACCTAGATTTAGGATCGGAAGATTTTGTGTACAACAGAGGAAAAGTAATGATTAAAATTAACCCCATTTACTTTGATCTTGACAAATCATTTATTCGACCTGATGCTCAAATTGAACTCTTAAAAGTAGTAAGCATCATGAAGAAATATCCATTACTTAGGATAAATTTAGGATCCCACACCGATAGCCGAGCTAGTGATGTTTATAATTTATTGCTATCTATGAGAAGAGCCAAAGCCTCCAAAGATTGGATTGTAAAACAAGGAATCGATCCAGACAGAATCAGCCCACAAGGTTTTGGAGAAACTGACCTGATCAATAAATGCGCGAACGGAGTAGCTTGTTCCGCAGAAGAGCACCAACTGAACCGAAGAACAGAATTTGTAATCATGAACCCCGAAGCAATTAAAGGCGATTCAAAATAACAATACCTTTCTTTGCTCAGGAGCTATTTCCGGCTGTCCGCTGTATCTTGCTGTGCGAACGTC
>JBOFUD010000050.1:0-4007 GCA_051652385.1 Flavobacterium sp. | reverse complement strand
ATTAGCGCATCCAAATCATTTCGAGCGTGATTGAGTTGCGAACCAATTCCTTTTGAAAAAGTTACCTCTCCCAATGATTCTGATCCGATATTGGAATCAATTTGAGCCAATCGATAGGTTGCCAAAATATCAAAATGTTCTTTTTCTTGCGTATGAAAAGCAGAGAAGATAACTTTATAAGTTGAAGCATTTGAAGCTTTAAAGGTAGTTTTTACCGCACCAAAAAGCGTTTGGTACTGATCTCGTTCTTGGCCTTCGTAAAAAATCAGCAACGCTTGCGGAGTATCAATAGTTCCAAAATTTGTTTTTCGGGTCAAAGGCTCATAATCATATTTGTTTTGAGAAACATTCCCCAAAAAACTCCACTGCCATTTTGTGGAAGCTTGGAAAGAAACTGACGTTTGCACATCTACAAAAGAAGGCGTAAAATTGGTTTGTGTTTCCTGACTATTAACCAACAAACTATTATTTCGATACCGAACACCTGTGATGGCTGTCCATCGTTTATCTTTGGAAACAACATCCAAAGAAGCGCTTCCGCCTAATAAACTCGCTTCAAAAGTTGCGGCAAATTGCGTGGGCTTTCGATACGTAATATCCAACACTGAGGATAATTTATCACCAAATTTCGATTGAAAACCGCCCGCCGAAAAATCGACATTCTGAATTAAATCGGTATTGGTAAAACTCAATCCCTCTTGCTGGCCAGAACGAATCAAAAAAGGGCGGTATACTTCGATTTCATTCACATAGACCAAATTTTCGTCATAATTTCCGCCACGAACGGCATATTGAGTACTCAACTCGTTGTTGGAATTAACACCTGCCAAGGATTTCAATACATTTTCAATTCCAGGATTGGCGCCCGGAACATTTTTTAACGTTTTGGGACTAATCGTAACAATACCTTGAACACTTTTCTTATTATTTGATCTCACAATCACCTCTCCCATTTGCTCTTCTTTCTGACTTAAAACAAGATTGAAGTCGACTACTTCTTCTGGAGCTACAATCAAAGACAAAGTTGCTTTTTTGAATGAAACATGACTAAAAACAACCTTAACTTCTACTTCAGAAGGAATTGAAATAGAATAAAACCCTTGTTCATTAGAACTTGCAGTAATGCCAAGAAGGGCCAGATTAACATTGGCAATGGGTTTATTTTGAGCATCAAAAACAAAGCCCTGCAGCTTACCGTTTTGCGCCATAACAGTTGTTCCAAACAACAAAAAAAATGTAAAAAATAGAGATAAAATGAGTTTCAAATACACAAAATTTTAGGCGTTAACGTTTGTAAAAACGAGATTCAAAGGTAGAAGAATTACCCATCTGATCTACGACAATTACTTTTAAATTATTTAATCCCTCGGCTATTTTGCCATCACTAATGGTATGAGTAAGCAATTTGGTTTTATTATCATACTCCATCAAAATCCATTGCTCATTTACAAAAGCATTATAGGACTTAATACCAGAAAGTGCGTCGTTAATCTTTAACTGAATAACATCTTTTGAAGTGACTACCTTATTTTCTAAAGGTTTGAGAATGGAAATTGAAGGTGGAACCGTATCCAAAAACAGCGCATAGTCCCCTAAAGTTTTCACTTTTGTGGCCAACACTCTTCCTTTTCTGTAGGTAGGATTGTAGGTTACGCGCCCTGCTTCAATTCTGCCAACAAACAATTTTTCCAGATCTATTTCGCTATGAATTGAATCATGCGCTTGAATAGTAAAATTGGCATGTACCGGAACAGTATCTTCGTGAATCGTGATCACTTTACCTGCTATTGTAAAATTTAAATCAAAATCATCATAAAAAGTATTTGCTGGAAAAGTTACGGTCCAGTTGTCTTTTTCAAAAATATATTCTTTTTTGGCCTTGATAAAATAATTAGACGGAGCCGCTTCTTTTGGAACAACAACGGGTTTACGATCATACCCGACAGGAATTGTAACCGTAGTTGTGTTATTAAAAAAATCAGAAACCTCGATCCGATAAGTGCCTTGCAAATTAGGAACAACCGAAATTGCACCATTTTTTTGATCAGCTGCAATGATACTTAAATCGAATGGAACAGCGCGAAATAAACGCTGCACACGTTGTTTTGATTTTTTGTAACGGCCATAATCAATCAAGGCATTAATGTATCGCATCTCATCAAACGAATACGTATCAAATTGATACCCATACGTAGGGGATCCGTTATAGAAAGATTGCACTTTAAAAACCCCATTGGCATTAAAGGAAACATTGTCTGAGTCGGTGGCAATAATTCCAAACCCAATCGATCCATTTGCCAGAACAGGATCTGCAAGATAAGTCCCATCTGGCTGCAGTTTCAAATTAATAGGCACCGGACGAAAGGATTGATTAACGCTAGTTTTTCCATCCAAAGGAAAGGCATAAACAGCGGAAATCAATGGCTTTTTAGTGTCTTTTAATTGGGCATCAAAACCAAACAATAAGGGATTGATAATAAATTCAGTTTTGGAATCTCGTATTTCAAAATGAAGGTGTGGCCCTTCTGAGGCACCAGAATTACCAGAAAGACCAATAACATCGCCCTTAGAGACCATTAATTCGTTGGGCTTCAAGAAAATTTCAACTTCAAATGCTTTTTCATCGTATTGCCGTTGCTTAATGTATTCTTGAATAACACCAAAAGCACTTTGTAAATGAGCATAAACCGTAGTGAAACCATTTGGATGTGTAATGTAAATCGTTTTGCCATTTCCAAACGTAGAAATTTTGATTCTAGATACATAGCCATCAGCTGCAGCATAAACAAAAAGTCCCTCACGCTGTTGCGTTTTATAATCCAAACCCGCATGAAAATGATTGGGGCGCAGTTCTCCAAAATTTCCAGACAACTGCATAGGAATATCCAATGGGGAACGAAAATAATCTTTAGGATACTGATTTTGAGCCCCTAGTACACCACAAAAAAACAACAACAAATACGATACCTTCATGCGAATCTTTTTGCTAAGATAACTAAAACTGTTAAAAAAAATAAACAAACAAAATATTAATTTAACAATTGATAATCAGTTATTTATATATTTTAATACAAAAAAGCAAATAAAATATTGTAAAAATAAAAAGGAATACTAACTTTGTAAGATTAAGAAATGAATTGGTGTAAAAATGAGTGTAATTGCAGAAATAATTGATACTCTTGAAAATAAGATTGCAAAACTGTTTTCTAAAATACAGTTTCTAGAAAAAAACAATCTTGAATTAGGAGCAAAATTAAGCAAAGCAAACCAAATCATGTCCCAGCAATCTCAAGACATTGAGCTGCTAAAAAAGCAATATGAAACACTCAAATTAGCCAACACATTACTAGGCAGTGAAGAAAATAAAAGAGATACAAAGCTTAAAATAAATTCATTAATTCGCGAAATTGATTACTGCATAGCTCAGCTAGCAGACTAAAAAATGGAAGAAAAGCTTAAAATAAAAATATCGATTGCAGACCGAATTTACCCGCTTACGGTAGATGCTGCTCAAGAAGAAGGACTGCGAAGTGCTTCAAAAAAAATAGATATTATGATTAAGCAGTTTGAAGAAAATTATGCCGTTCGGGACAAACAAGACGTTCTAGCCATGTGCGCTTTACAGTTTGCCTCACAAGTGGAACAAAAACAGATTGATAAAGCGATGGATGGAAGCGAAACCATCGACAGATTGCAAAAAATCAATGCAGTTTTAGACCACTATCTCGATTAAACGTTCATACAAAAAGATTTAAGATACTGCCTACATTAGTTCTTATTTGGTAAACTCAACACTAACAATTTAGAATGAGCGAATCATCGTTACTATAGCAAGCCGATTTAGTTCGGAAGCTTGAACAACGAGTTAGCTCAAAACTTGTCTTTTCGAGTTTATACAATCCCACTAATGTAGGTTTTTTTATACATATAATTTAAACACAAATGGATAGCACACTAATAATAATTGTCTCGGGAATAATAGGTATTGCAGCTGGTTTTGGTATTGC
>JBOFUD010000049.1:0-1698 GCA_051652385.1 Flavobacterium sp. | reverse complement strand
GCATTAGTGGCGAATAAAGATTTACGTAGGCTCGTAAAAGAAGAAGCCCTAAAACAATTTGACAAGGATTATGATGTAATGTACCAATTGGTCAAAAACAAAAGTCTTACCCCAATAGATTACAACGGAAAAAGTATTGTAAAAACTGACAAAAGCATTCTCAGCAAATCTTCCCAAGCCACTACTTTTAGACAAGCACTACTCCCCTTTTTTAAAAATGAAGCAGAGCTACTTGAAATTGAACAAAAATTACCGCTATTAACCATCTTTGTCCCAGATTTGCCGCTAGGCACCTTCTCTGCAGCAACATGGGATGTTAATGATGAAAATCAGGTTCCAGATGTAGCCCTTCGTTTAACTACCACAAATGATGTTCCTGTAATTGGCAAAGATGGAAATAACTACGTAATAGAAGCTGAATTAACGCCAGGATTTCCTATTATTGTAATCAAAGAAAATGAAAGAGTAAGAGTAAAAAAAAACAGTAACAATACAACAGCAAAACTAGCCACAGTTGGTTTCGAAGATTTTGAGTATATTGATGATAATTTTGATCCTGATGCTTCGAATCCTAACCCGCCTGTAGTTAACAATTCGTCTATAGATCAGCGTTTGATTGATGCCTATACTATTTGGAACAATAACGATGGTTGGCAAAGAGACTATATTTACCACGGATTAACAGCAACCAACACTACAGGAGCATTGACAAGAAATTATTCAGAACATATTACTTCTTTTCGATTAACGGGTGATCCTAAAGGTGCTTTTACCTATATTGCAAGCGGTAGTACACCAGATAATCTAGATCCACAACAAGTTAATGAGTACAGATTGGGTGGATCCGGCTGGACCGATGGGGGTTTCGAATTTAATGTGTATTGCTACTTTGGTTCTAAACCTAATGATGCTGGAGAGACTGATATAAAAAGATTTGGCATAAAACCTGACGATTTATTTTTAATGAATCATACCAAATTTACAAGAGGATCATGGCCTAATAAGAAAACTTGGTTCAGAACCGAAATAGTTGCCACAAAACAAATAGATTTCCTTGACCCAAAATATGATCTTACGTTACCGCTCGTGGTATGGGATCTATCCAAATACGGTGCTGATTGGCAATTTAACTTTGAAGAATTCGATACAACTGTGGAGCAAAATATAAGCGAATCGAAATCGACTAAAATTACTACTAATGTGAATGCTGATATTTCAGGATCAATTTTTGAAATAATAAAAGTAGGTACAAAATGGGGTATTACTAAAGAAGAAACAAAAACAAATACATACAGCATGAAGTATACCACAACCAGTAATCCTCTGGGCAGCTCAATAGTTTCGTTTTATGATAACGCTATAAATAAAAGCCCGAGTACAGGCTTATTTATTCCCCGAACCTATTCAACCGGAAGAGTTGAATTTAGCATAATGCCAATACGTGTACAATGGTAAAAAAAACAAACATAATCCCTTCTCAAAGCGATAGCTTTGGGAAGGGTCTTTTAAAAACAGTTGTAGTATTTGCAGCCTTTTTTGTAAGTTCCTGCAACGATGATGCTGTTGAACCTCCAACAGAACGATTGTTTACAATCCAGATGGGAGATAAAAATTACAAGGGGGTCAATCAATCTATCGCAGCTTCGGAAGATTGCGAAAGACTTTCAATAGCCTATAGTTATGATAAGCCAGACGGGC
>JBOFUD010000048.1:0-9072 GCA_051652385.1 Flavobacterium sp. | reverse complement strand
CCGTTGGTCTTTATAGCTAAAAACCGCCTTTTTTACGAGGCGGTTTTTGCTTGAATAAGTTTTTCGATCGGTATTAGACTGCTTCTACCTTTATGTCTTCATTGTTTAGCATGCTCTTCAACATGTTTTCGATGCCACTTTTTAAGGTGAAAGTCGAAGAGGGACAACCGCTACAAGCCCCTTGCATCATTACTTTTACGGTATTTGTGTCAGGGTCAAAAGAATCAAATACAATATTTCCACCATCTGCAGCCACGGCTGGTTTTACATATTCTTCAAGTATGTTGATGATTTTTTGAGAGGTTTCGTCAAGATTGTCAAAGTTTTCATCTTTAGCTTTTTCATCTTTCAAAACTTTCTCTAGCTGCGATTCGTCTATTACAGTGCCCCCGTTTTCAATGTATTGTTTGATAAAAGTGCGCAGTTCAAGAGTGATTTCTTGCCAATCATTGATCTCATATTTGGTTACTGAAACGTAATTTTCGTCAATGAAAATTTCCTTCACATACGGAAATTTGAATAGTTCTTGTGCCAATGGAGACGATTTTGCCTGATCGATATTTTTGTACTCCATTGGTGTTTTGGTTAGCATTCTACTAACAACAAATTTTAGTGCTGCTGGATTCGGCGTTGTTTCCCCGTAAACCGTAATGGGTTGTTTTTTTTGTTTGTTCTCGTCTTGGGTAATAATAATTCCTCCATCATTAACAAATTTTTCAATTTGTTCGCAAACGGCCTCTTTAACATCACTCCATTCCACGATGCTGAAACGCTCTATGGCTACAAAATTACCTGATATGTAAACTGTTTTTACAAATGGTAGGTAAAATAATTGTTGCGCAAGAGGAGAGTTTTTTGTCTCGTCTATGTTTTTGAATTCGTAATTTTCATTTTGAGTGATGAAATCTGGAAATTCAAATTTTAAAATGGTTGGATTTTGTGTCTCTTTTATCGTTACTTGTATCATGATTTTGAATTTTTGACAAAATTACTAAAGTTATTTTCTACTAATGGCTATATTTGATACTTTATACTGGTAATGGTCTGAAAATTGCGTTTTTGGTTTTAAATTTTACTTATCTTCTTAGAAATACATATTTGATGTCTAAATCTTTTTCTTTTTGTTTGCTCATTTTTGTTACTTTTTTTTCCGCTAAAGGGCAGGAAGGTATTCCCGTGTACTCGGATTATTTATCTGATAATTATTATTTAATTCATCCTTCCATGGCGGGGGCTTCGAATTGTGCAAAGTTAAGAGTAACTGCTCGCAAACAATGGTTTGGTCAAGACGATGCGCCGCAATTACAGACATTGAGTTATAACGGAAAAATAACCGATAGGGCAGGAGCTGGGATTATACTTTTTAATGACAAAAACGGATACCATTCTCAAAAAGGGATTAAAGTTTCGTATGCCTATCATTTGATGTTTTCCCGTGACGAAGTCGATTTAAATCAGCTTTCATTTGGTTTAAGTGGAGGATTAATTCAAAGTCAATTGGATGAAACTGAGTTTTTGCAATCCGGAGATTTTGATCCAATTGTAAACGGAAACATTGTTCAAAAAGATGCCTATTTGAATTTTGATTTTGGTGCTTCTTATAATTTCTTGAACTTTTACGCACATGCTACGATTAAGAATGTTGTGGAAACACGTAGGGAAATTTATTCAGTGTATGAAAATGATAATTTGAGAAAATATCTGTTGAGTGCTGGTTATGTTTTTGGTAAAAAAAAGGCTGTTTTGTGGGAGCCATCCGTATTGTTTCAGCTCACAGAAAGAACCCAAGAAAAGTCTATAGATATCAATATTAAAGCATACAAAAATCTTGACTTTGGAAATCTATGGGCTGGTTTATCTTATCGTAGAAGTTTTGATGGCGCTCAGTATCTTAAAAACAATACTATTAGCAAGCAAAATCTTCAGTTTTTCACACCTATTGTTGGTGTGAATTATGATAATTTTATGGTTGCCTACACGTATTCACAAGTTTCAGGTAATGTTCGTTTTGATACTGGTGGCTATCATCAAATTACGTTGGGGCTAAATTTATTTTGCAGACCGCAAAAGTATGATTGTGATTGCCCAGCCATTAATTAATAGAGTAAAATTTTTTTATGTTGATCAAATCTGTAAAGGGTAAATCTCCTCAAATTCCAGCTGATTGCTATGTGGCCGAAAATGCTACCATTGTAGGAGAAGTTTATATTGGTAGTTCGTGTAGTGTGTGGTTTAATGCTGTTATTCGGGGCGATGTAAATTCAATCACCATTGGAAACAAAGTAAATATTCAAGACGGTGCAGTAATTCACTGTACCTATCAAAAACACCCAACGGTTATTGGGAACAATGTTTCTATTGGTCACAATGCCATAGTGCATGGATGTACAATTCATGATAACGTGTTAATCGGCATGGGAGCTATTGTGATGGATAATTGTATTATTGAGAGCAATTCGATCGTTGCGGCAGGATCCGTAATCACTCAAAATACTGTCGTGCCCGCAGGTACTATTTTCGCGGGGGTACCAGCTAAAAAAGTAAAAGATATTGATCAATCTGATTTTGCTGGCGAAATCGAACGTATTTCTAATAATTATGTGATGTATTCGAGTTGGTTCAAAGAGGAAGAATAAATTTCACTGCTTTTTAAAACACTGTTTGAATTACTTCATACTTGTTTTCTAAAATATCGTCTAGTACTTTTGGATTGGTATTTGTGTAGAAAATCGGGTTACTTGTTTGTGCATTGGAAAGTCCTACTATTTCCTGTAAAACGCACTGTGTTTGTTTGGCCACTGCCTCTCCAGAATCAATAATTTGGATATGTGGTGGTAGTATTTTTTTTATCTGCGGAATCAAATATGGATAATGACTGCATCCTAAAACCAAATAATCAATGTCGGCTGCTATCATTGGAGTAAGGTACTCGTTTAATAATTGGGCCATCTCGGGTGAATTAATGTTTCCGTTTTCAATTAATTGAACTAAGCCGTGTCCGATTTGTTCGATAATTTTAGTTTCTTGATACCTGGCGACAGTTTTGTTGAATAATTCGCTGTTCAAGGTGCCTTGGGTAGCTAGAATACCAATCGTTTGTGTTTTGGAGTGAAGTGCGGCCGGTTTTATAGCAGGTTCTATGCCTATAAATGGAATGTTGTACGAGGTTCTTAATTCTTTAATCGCATTAGTGGTTGCGGTGTTGCAAGCTACCACAATGAGTTTACAGCCTAAATCGAGTAAATATTCGGTATTTTTTTTACTTAAAGCAATGATTTCAGCTTTTGTTTTTTGACCATAAGGTGCATTTTTACTATCGGCCAAATAAATCGTCTGTTCGTTAGGAAGCAATTGGTGAATGGCTTTCCAGATGGAAGTTCCTCCAATGCCAGAGTCAAATATACCTATGGGTTTATTGTTGTTCATAGGTACAAAAATAGTTAATTTACGACTTTATTCAAAAAAAAACTGCTCCGTTCGCTAGGAAGGGAGCAGTTGTTGCTTGTGTGATTTTATGTTAAAATCCTAAATCTTTCTTTACATCAGCAGTTAAATCTGGACCATCAGCTAATAATAATGAAGCACTGTCTAATACGTACTGCATTCCTTTCGTCTTACCAATTTTCTGAATAGATGCTCTCACTTTCTCGTATAGAGGTTTGGTGATATCCGATTCTTTTTGTTGTAATTCTTTCTGAGCATTATCTCTATACGCTACAATACGTTGTTGCATGTCTTGAACTTCTTTTCCGCGAGTTTCATTTACTGCATCTGTAACTGTTTTTGCCTCTGCCTCGTATTTTTTTAATAAATCTTGGTATTCAGTTACCATTTTTTTGTATTCTGCGTCGTATGTCGTGCTCAATTTTTCAAGTTGTTTTTGAGCGTCAAGCATTGCTGGCATCTTTGTCATAATTTCAGCAATGTTTACATGTGCTATTTTAGCTTGAGCTGTCATTGTATTTGCTCCAAATACTACCATTGCTGCAATTAATAATGTCTTAATCTGTTTCATTGTTTTAAAAAATTTAATATTAATTTACTTTTGTTTTTAATTTTAATTCCTCTTCTTTCGCTTTTCGCTGGGCTTCTCTTTCTTCTAGTATTTTTTTTCTTTTCTCTTCTAGCTCTTTTCTTCGGTTGGCTATTTCTTGCTTTTTGGCCTCCAATGTTGCTGTTCTTTCTGCGTTTGCTTTGTCTTTTTCGGCATCACTAACTGTTTTTGCAACAGGAACTTTCTCGTCAGTTATTGTGGTATTTCCAGTTGTTTTTTCTGTAATTGCAGAAACTGTGCCATTTCTTTTAGCTTCGCGCGCTTCTTTTATTTTTTGTCTATTTTCTTCGAATTCTTTTCTTTTTTGTTCTTGAAATTGGATTCGATCTTGTAATATTTTTTCTTTGGCTGCCTTTTTGGCGTCTAATTCTAATTTTCGTTCATTAAGATCCGGATTCTCATCCAAGGCTTCCTGAATTTTTTCTTTCACTACTTGTGCTTCAAGTTGTTTCTTGCTTAACTGTTCTCTTTTGTCAGAATTATTTATTTTTCTTAAAACTTGATCACTAATGTCAAATCGTTTGGCTGCAAACAACATGGTGAAGTCTGAAGTTTTATCAAAAATAAAGTCGAATTTTTGTTTTTCGGCTATATCTTGTACAATTGTGAATACTTGGTCTTGTACGGGTTTCGATAAGGAACTTTTTTGACTCATATAATCGCCATTCGGACCAAATCGTTTTTGTTGAAAAGAAACCAATTCGGTGTCTAAAAAATTGATTTCGGTTTCTCTTTCCTCAATTAATTCTCTCGTTAAGAGCGCTTTTTCTATAGTAAGAACGTCCTTTAATTTTTTTATTTCATTTTTTTTGGTCTCAATTTCTTGCTTCCAATTTTGCGACTTAATTTCTAGTTGATTAGTGGCTTCTATATATCCTGTTACATTTTGTAGAATGTATTCCATGTCTATGTATCCAATTTTAGGCCCCTTGGTTTGAGAAAAACTGTTTTCAACTATAAAAAGGGTTAAAAATATAAATAAAAAATGTTTTCTCATAATTTTATACTTGATTATAGTTGAATCAAAACAATTAGAATTGCTGCCCAATAATGAAGTGGGTTTCCCATCCGTTTGGTTTGGTTTGTCCTGGTAACGCATCGAAACCATGTCCGAAATCAATTCCAAGTAAACCAAATGCTGGCATAAAAACGCGTAAACCAAAACCAGCTGAGCGACTTAGATCAAAGGGGTTGTAGTTTTTGAAATTGATATAGGAGGATCCTGCTTCTACAAATGCCAAGGCATAAATCGATGCCGATGCTTTTAAGGTTATAGGATATCGTAATTCCATGGAGAATTTATTATACACAGTGGCTCCATCTTGCGATCCGTTCACTAAAGGCGTTAACGAATTGTTTGGGTATCCTCTTAATTGAATCGTTTCTCTACCATCCATGGCAAAGTTGGCCATACCGTCTCCTCCTAAAAAGAAACGTTCGAAAGGGATTAATCCTCTGTCTTGATTATAAGCTCCTAAGAAACCAAATTCGCCCAATGTTCTTAAAACGAGTTTACCATACACTTTAGTATACCAATCTGCTTTAAATTTTACTTTATAGTATTCCAACCAATTAAACTTTTGTTGGTCTACTTTCGCTGGGTCAGCGGCGGCATCTTTATAATCTGTTACGCTATTGGGTCTCGTGTTTTGTGTTGGAATGGCTTCTACATAATCTCCTTTGTTCACAATAATGCCATTGTCGCCTACATACTGATCGCCAATGCTGCCGTCGTACTTGTATTTATTTTCTTTAAGATTGTCCAAGTTTTTGTAATCCACTCCGTTAAATAGCGAATAAGGAGGGGAAAATTTTGCTGAAAAAGTAAACTCAGATCCATACGTTGGGAAAATTGGGTTGATACCTTTGTTGGAGTGCGTGATTCCAATAGTATAGGCTAAGTTGTTGGAGAATCCATTTCCAAAACTAAATAATCCTGTAAAATAATTGTTCAAGTCATAGCTTTGAAAGCTGATGGCATGCGAAATATAGGTAAAATCATCTGGCTCGCTCAAACGTTTTGAGATTCCTAGTGAAAGAGATAAAATATTAAAGCTTTTGCTTCTATCTGCTCTGCCTGTTGTAAAGTTATTTAAAAATTGTTTACTGTAGGACAAGGAACTACTGAATGAAACTGGTTTTTTTCCGCCAAACCACGGTTCTGAAAAGGATACACTGTACGTTTGGAAAAAAGTGCTAGCTTGTAAACGTAGTGATACTTTTTGTCCATCACCCATTGGTAATGGTTTGTAGGATTCTTTGTTAAACATGTTTCTTGCAGAGAAATTGTTAAAGGAAAGTCCCAGTGTACCGATGAAGCCTCCTCCGCCATAACCTCCTTGTAGTTCAATTTGGCTAGCTCCTTTTTCTACTAAATTGTATTCTATATCGACAGTCCCTGCCGCTGCATCAACATTTTTAAATTTCGGGTCAATGGCTTCGGGATCAAAAAATCCAAGTTGTCCAATTTCTCTAATAGTACGAACTAGTTCGTCTTTGCTATATTTTTCTCCTGGTTTTGTTCTTAGCTCACGGTAAATTACTCTATCATTTGTTTTGTCGTTTCCGACCACTGAAATCTTATTGAAGTAAGCAATTGGGCCCTCTGTTACCCTGATCTCGAAATCAATAGTGTCATTGGCTGTTTTTACTTCTACTGCGTTGATATTAGAAAATAAATAACCGTTGTTTTGATATAAATTGGTAATGTCTTCTCCGTCTGGTTTTGATTTATCTGCAATACGTTTTTCGAGTAAAACACCATTGTAGGTATCTCCTTTTTGTATCCCTAAAACTTGTGATAGTAAATTGTCTGCGTATACTGTATTTCCCAGAAATTTGATATTTCCAAAGTAGTATTTGTTGCCTTCTTCGATATTGATTTTAATGGCAAGTGCATTTTTTTCTTTATCAAATGCTACAGAGTCTGATACGATTCTTGCATCGCGGTAGCCTTTTTCTTTATAGGCTGCAATTACTTTATCAAGGTCTTCTTTGTACTTGGCTTTGATGAATTTTGATTTTTTTAAAACACGAGTAAATTTCTTTTGTTTCGTGTCTTTCATTGCTGCTTTAAGTGTTTTGTCTGAAAGTTTTTCATTGCCGATAAAATCAATACTTGCAATTTTAACTTTTGTTCCAGTGTCTACATTGATCAGCATGTTCACCAAATTGCTGCTAGCTGAATCGGCTGGGGTATTTGTGATTACTACTTTAGTGTTGTAGAATCCTTCCTTTTTGTATTTGTTTTCGATGTAGTTTTTGGTAGTTGTTAAGAGGTTTTCGTTAACTATTTTCCCCTTCTGTAGGTTGTTGTCTTTTATGAGTGATTCTGTTTTGTTTTTCTTTACTCCTGTAAACCTTACCTCTTTTAGTTTTGGTAATTCTTGAATGTTAAGTTCAAGGTATACGCTGTCGTTTACGATTTTATTTACATAGAAATTGATCTCATCAAATAACCCTAATTTTCCTAGTTTTTTGATAGCGCTACTAATTTCTTCGCCGGGAACCGTAATTTCCTGTCCTTTTTCAAGGCCAGAAAACGTGATAACAGTTTGTTCGTTGAAGCTTATTTTTCCTGTTACATCGACTTTGGCAAGGATGTATTTTTTTCCTTGATCAAACGGAATACGATCTTGTGCTTGAAGATGAGAATAACTTCCAAAAAGGAGAAGGGTAAGGGCTAATTTTATACTATTATGTAACACTAAAATTTTATTTAATTTGTTCACTTGTTTTTCCAAATCTACGTTCTCTTTTTTGATAACTGAGGATCGCCTCATATAAATCATGCTCTTTAAAATCAGGCCACAACACATCGGTAAAATAAAGTTCTGCGTAGGCAATTTGCCACAGCAAAAAATTACTTATTCTGTGTTCTCCACTAGTGCGTATGACTAAATCGACATCAGGTAAGTTGTGCGTGTAAAGATGCTCATTTATAATTGAATCGTCAATAGTGTCAATTGAAATTATATTATTTTTAACTTTTTCGCTTATTATTCTTACTGCATTTGTTAATTCTTCTCTAGATCCGTAGCTTAAGGCTAGGGTTAGTGTCATTAATGTATTTTCTTTGGTAAGGTTTATTACTTCTAAAAGCTGGTTTTGAGCTGTTTTTGGAAGTAGGTCTAAGTTGCCTATCGCGTTCAATTTGATGTTGTTTTTTTGCAAAGTGTCCACTTCTTTCTTTAAAGCATTAATCAATACTTTCATCAGGGTGTCCACTTCTAGCTTTGGGCGGTTCCAGTTTTCGGTGGAAAAGGCATAAAGCGTTAAGCAATTAATGCCTAGTTCAGCGCAGGCTTGAATGATTTTTTTAACTGATTTTGTGCCACTTTCATGGCCAAAGGCTCTTAAGAAACCTTGTTTTTTTGCCCATCTACCATTGCCATCCATGATGATGGCTAAGTGCTTTGGTAATCTCGAGGTGTCTATGTGTTGTAGTAAATCCATATTAAAAGGCGCAATAGCAAGGTTTTTCGCCAAAAGTGTAGGTTAATGTAAAGCCAGAAAAAACAAACCAATCGGTATTGTTGATGTTTCCAAAACGTAATTTATTGTCACTGGGGTTACTTCCGTCTAAGTTGTCAGTAAATGTGTATCGGGTTCCAACTTCTAATCCAACAACAAAACGTTGGCCTAGGTTTGATTTGATACCTAGTACTATAGGAATGGCAAGGGAGTTTCCTGTTTTATCCTTGTATGTTGTGCCGAAGGTGTCGATATATAAATCATCATGAAAAATAAAATTGAGACCCGAGAAAACGTAAGGTGTAATTTTCCAATTTGTTTCGTGTAGGTTGAAATCCAAAAAATTGAATTCTAATCCAGCTGAAAGCTCTTTGATATTATTTCTAAAGGAAAAGCCGCGTTGTAGCCTGCTTTGCTCTTTTGAATTGAGGTCATTGGCATAAATTTCCGATTGTATATAGGAGAAACGGTAAGCGTGCCTTGGGCTTTTATTCCATTTATATAGTACTCCCAAGGCCATTTTGTTTGGGGCGATATAGGTTGTT
>JBOFUD010000047.1:0-1842 GCA_051652385.1 Flavobacterium sp. | reverse complement strand
TCTATCTGATGGTGTCTACTTATAGCTTCAAGCAAGAAAATGCACTTGATTTAGCGAAAGCAATGGAAAGCTCGATACAAATGATGGAAGTACAAGGTGCGCAAAATTTAGTCGTAAAACAAGCCGACTTTGAAACCCCAGAAGGACTAAAAGGTATCAAAGGCTTCGGAACATTTTCTAAAATTGATGACGCCACCAACAGCAGTACCAAAATGTATTATGAGATTTTATTATTTAGTCAAAATGGGGGCTTGCAACAAATTTTGATTTTGCACGAAGAGGGAGATCGGTACGCAACCAAAATCACCGAACGAATATTGAATTCTGTTGAATTAAAAATTACAAGAAACTAATGGAAAAAATCACCTTTTTAAATCCGGAGTTTTTTTGGTTGTTTTTAATACTTCCGGTTGCCATTGTGTGGTTGTTCTGGAAACGAAACCAGCAAGTAGCTACGCTTAAAATGAGTTCTACAGCCGGTTTTCAGGGAAAAACCACCTTTTGGGTACGCTTAAAACCTTATTTAAGTTTGTTTCGAATGATTGCTTTGGTATTGTTAATCATTGCTATGGCTCGTCCGAGAACGGTTGATATTAGCAATAAAACGAAAACCACTAGAGGAATTGACATCGTAATGGCTGTAGACGTTTCCGGAAGTATGTTGGCCAAAGATTTAAAGCCCAATCGTATGGAAGCATTGAAACGAGTGGCGGCCAATTTTGCAGATGAACGCCCAAACGACCGCATCGGTCTGGTGGTTTACGCCTCTGAAGCTTACACCAAAACACCCGTAACAAGCGACAAAGCCATTATTCAAGAAGCCATAAAAAGCATAAAATACGACAATGTTTTGCAAGACGGAACCGGAATCGGAATGGGATTGGCCACGGCTGTAAACCGATTGAAAGATAGCAAAGCGAAAAGCAAAGTGATCATACTGCTGACTGATGGGGTAAATAACGCCGGTTTTATCGAGCCAGAAACTGCTTCAGATATTGCCAAACAATATGGAATTAAAGTCTACACCATCGGAATTGGAACCAATGGCATGGCGATGTTTCCTTATGCCATAGCTCCAAACGGAAGCTTTTTGTTTCAAATGATGAAAGTAGAAATCGACGAGCAATTGATGAAAAACATTGCCCGTAAAACCGATGGAAAATACTTTAGAGCCACGAGTAACGATAAGCTGGTCCAGATTTACAATGAAATTAACAAACTGGAAACTACAGAAATTGAAGAATTAAAATTCTATGATTATGACGAAAAGTATCGTGCTTTCGTTCTGCTAGCCGGACTACTTTTGTTGCTAGAAATTGGTTTAAAAAATACAGTGTACAGAAGTTTTATATAAGAATAGTGCTATTGGCTATTGGCTAATGGCTAATTACTTTTTTTGAAAATGGAATTAGACGAAAAAAAATATTTTTACTTGCTTTTCCTGCTGCCAATTTTGGTGGTGGTTTTTTTGTACAATTTGTATTGGAAAAGAAAAAAACAACGCGAATTTGGTTCGGTAGAAATGGTGCAAAAGTTGAGTCCAGATCGTTCTAGTTTTAAAGCGGTTTTTAAGCTGGTTGTGTTATTGCTTGCTTTTGCTGCATTAGTTGTAGGATTAGTGAATCCGAAAATTGGGACCAAGATGGAAACAGTTAAGCGTGAGGGCATTGATATTGTTTTTGCGATCGATGTATCCAAGAGTATGCTTGCCGAGGATATCGCGCCGAATCGGTTAGAAAAAAGCAAGCAAATTGTCTCGCAAATCATTAATCAATTGGGAAGCGACCGTATCGGGATTGTGGCCTATGCCGGAAGTGCTTTTCCAGTTTTACCCATCACAAC
>JBOFUD010000046.1:0-9507 GCA_051652385.1 Flavobacterium sp. | reverse complement strand
TTTTCGTTAGGAAAAATGATCCATGGTTTGAAGGTTTTGGCTGCTTCAAATTCTAAAGTTGCGTACGAAATGATAATGATAATATCGTCTTTTTGAACTTTTCTAGCGGCAGGGCCATTTAGGGTAATGATTCCTGAGTTTTTTTCGCCTTTGATGGCGTACGTTTCAAAACGTTCACCATTGTTGATGTTTACAATAGAAACTTTTTCGCCTTCAATAATGTTGGAGGCGTCTAACAGGGCTTCGTCAATAGTAATGCTACCGATGTAGTTTAAATCGGCACCTGTTACTTTTACGCGATGAATTTTAGATTTTACGACTTGAATTTGCATGGGGCAAATGTACTAATTTAATAAAAGGGTGTCGATCAGGCGAATGTTATTAACAAATAATGCAATAAAAGCGCGATATTTTTTAGTTTTTTCTTTATTTGTGATAGGCAAAAGCGTGGATTCGTCAGCAATCACAAAATATTCTAATTGGAATGATGGGTGGTTTTGAAGGTTTTCTTGTACCCATTGGTATATGCTTTCGATACTCTGTGTTTTGAATTTTTCTTTTGCTTCGAGCAATATTTGGTAGATGACGGCTGCTTCTTCGCGTTGGTTGTGGTGGAGTCGTTCGTTTCTTGAACTCATGGCTAACCCGTTGGGTTCTCGAAAAATTGGGCAGCCTACAATGGTAACAGGTAGTGCCTTTTTAGCGACTAATTTCTTTACGATTTGTAATTGTTGAAAGTCTTTTTCTCCAAAATACGCTTTTGTTGGCGAGACAATTTCAAATAATCGTTTTACAATCGTACCTACGCCATCAAAGTGGCCGGGTCTGCACGCGCCTTCCATTTGGTGTTCTAACCCATCAAAATCGAAGGATTGTGCCGTGGCTTTGCCTTGGTACATATCCTCAACGGTAGGAGCGAAAACTATGATTTTGTCGCTTAGGGTGCTCATTTTTTTTATATCGGCTTCTAGAGTGCGTGGGTATTTGTCCAGATCCTCTGGATTGTTAAATTGTGTTGGGTTGACAAAAATGCTTACCACCGTTAGCTCGTTGTCCTGAATCGATTGTCGCATCAATGCTAAATGACCTTCATGCAAAGCTCCCATGGTGGGTACAAAGCCAATGGTAGAATGGCTTGTTTTGAAAGCGATTAAGAATTCCGTTAAATCGGTATTTTTATTGAATATTTGCATGCTCAAACTATTAAAATTCGGTACAAACTTACTATTTTAGTCCATAACTGCATAAAATTTTGTAATTTTGCACCGTTTTTATTGCCAATACTTAAAGTAAATACTACTATGAAAGACAAGAGGATATTGTATGTGTCATCTGAGGTTGTTCCTTACCTTGCTGAAAATGAGGTCTCTTTGATGTCTTATGATGTGCCAAAAATGATAAATGATCAAGGCGGACAAATTCGAATTTTTATGCCGCGTTATGGAAATATTAATGAAAGAAGGCATCAACTGCATGAAGTAATTCGCCTTTCTGGAATGAATTTAGTAGTGAATGACTTAGATATGCCTCTAATTATCAAAGTGGCTTCTATTCCAAAAGAACGTATTCAGGTTTATTTTATCGACAATGACGAATATTTTAAACGCAAGGCCACTTTTGCAGACGAAGAAGGTGTAATGTATCCTGACAATGATGAAAGAGCCATTTTTTTTGCCAAAGGCGTCGTAGAAACCGTTAAGAAATTGAACTGGGTTCCGGATATTATTCATGTGCACGGATGGATGGCTTCTATTTTGCCAGTGTACATGAAACATTATTATAAAAACGAAGCGTTGTTTTCTGAAACAAAAATCGTGACCTCTGTTTATTCGGAATCTTTTACGGAAACACTCGATGTTGAGATGATCAATAAAGTTAAATTTGATGGTATTCCTAACGAGGCGATTGCCGATTTGGCCGTCCCAAATTACGAGAACATCATGAAAACCGCGATTTTGAATTCAGATGCTGTTATTATTGCTTCGAATACTTTGTCGCCAAGTTTAACAAAATTTATTGAATCTTCTAGTAAACCTTTTTTACCTTTCCTCCCAAAAGATGGTTTTGCTGAGGCATATACCAATTTTTACACTAATGAGGTGCTTTAATTTTAACTTTACATTGTTTATGTATACTACTGCTTTCTTTAAGAAGTTATTTGTTTTTTGTGTTTTTTTTGCATTGTGCTCCTGCGATAAAGAGTACAATATTGTTGGGGAAGATTTGATTGGGGATAACAATTTTGATTTAGGAAAGTATTATTCTCCTGTAAAAGCATACAGCCAAAAAACAGGCCCGGTACAATCTAATAATTTACCCATAAATGCGTTGGGCTTTTATACAAATCCTGCTTTTGGAAGTACAGAAGCTAGTTTTGTAACCCAAGTAGCATTGTCGGCTGTCAATCCTACAATCGGTGCCAATCCAGTCATGGATAGTGTGGTGGTTACAATTCCATATTTTAGTACTGCCAAGAAAGCAGACAATGCCACCGGGAAAACCACGTATGAGCTAGATTCAATTTATGGAAAAGCAAAAGCAAAATTTAAATTGAGCGTTTATGAATCCGGTTATTTTATTCGTGATTTAGATCCTACCACCAATTTCAAAGACAGGCAGCCCTATTTTAGCAACCAAAAAAGTGAATTTGATGTGCTTAAGATTGGAACTCGTCTCAATAATTCAGCGGATACCAAAGAAAATGATGCATTTTATTTTGATGATTCTGAAATAACGGAGTCTACCACAGATGAGGAGACCAAAAAAGTGACCAACGTCAAAAGTAAACCAGCGATGCGATTGAAATTGAGTAATGACTTCTTTTTGAATAAAATTTTGAAGGCGCCCGCCGGTAAGTTAACGACCAATGATGCCCTGAAAAATTATTTTAGAGGTCTTTATTTCAAAGTGGAGAAAAATGGTGCTGACGAAAGTTTGGCGTTGATCGAATTCTCGGCCGGAACAATTAAATTGTATTACAAAGAAGATTTGTCCTCGACTACTGGCGGTACAACTACGGTTAAAAGAGTAAATAAAATATTGGATTTGGCGATGACTGGAAATACTGTTAATTTTTTCCAACAGTCCAATCTTACTGCGGGTTATACTACTGCTATCACAAGCCCAAATACTTCGCAAGGCGATTCAAAGTTATACCTTAAAGGAGGAGAAGGTTCAGTAGCGGTTGTAGAACTTTTTGGAGCAGATGCTGATAACAATGGCATAGCAGACGAGTTGGAAAAAATCAGAACCAATGGTTGGTTGATTAATGAAGCTAATTTAGTCTTTCATATCGATGCTCCAGCAATGGCAGCGAGTGTTGAGCCAAATCGTATTTTTGTCTACGACCTCACTAACGAGACGGCTGTATTGGATTATTTGACTGATTTCACTACCAATCAGTTGCAGCGTAAAAAAGACAAATTTATTTTTGATGGAATTTTGCAAAAAGAAGCAGTGACCGATGGGCGAGGAACAACGTATAAAGTTCGTATTACCAATCAAATCAAGAACTTGATCAAATATAAAGATTCGACTAATGTGAAATTAGGAGTGGTAGTGACAGAAGATATCAATATTGGTACTTTTAGTAAGTTGTTGACGCCGAATACATTTTCTTCATTTGTTCCTACGGCTTCTGTGCTTAACCCGCTAGGGACCGTACTTTATGGAGGCCATCCTGCTGTACCAGAGGATAAAAGATTACGATTAGAGATTATTTATACCAAACCAAAATTATAAAAAAGCATGTGTGGAATTGTAGGATACATAGGTTACAGAGAAGCTTACCCAATTGTTATTAAGGGGTTAAAGCGCTTAGAATATAGAGGTTATGACAGTGCTGGAATCATGATTTACGATGGTCATGAAATTAAACTTTGTAAAACCAAGGGGAAAGTTTCCGATTTGGAAGCAAAGGCAACACTAGAGATGGCATCTAATGGCACTATTGGAATGGGGCATACACGTTGGGCTACGCACGGTGTACCAAATGATGTGAATTCTCATCCACATGTTTCTAATTCTGGAGATCTTACCATTATTCATAACGGAATTATTGAAAATTATGCGCCTCTAAAACAAGAACTAATTAACCGAGGCTATGTCTTTCATTCCGATACAGACACCGAGGTATTGGTTAATTTGATTGAAGAAGTTCAGAAAAAAGAAAAATTGAAGCTTGGTAAAGCGGTTCAGTTGGCATTAAATCAAGTAGTGGGTGCCTATGCAATTGCTGTGTTCGACAAAAAAAATCCAAATGAAATAGTGGCTGCGCGGTTAGGTAGTCCACTAGCGATTGGAGTAGGAGAAGGAGAGTATTTTATCGCTTCTGATGCTTCGCCATTTATTGAGTATACTTCGAATGCTGTATATTTAGAAGATGGTGAAATGGCCAATATTCGTTTGCATAAACCAATGAAAGTTCGTAAAATTATGGACGACTCATTAGTAGATCCCTATATTCAGGAACTTCAGATGAATTTGGAGCAAATTGAAAAAGGGGGATATGAACATTTTATGCTGAAAGAAATTTATGAGCAACCTAGCGTTATTAAAGATACGTACCGAGGTAGGCTGCATGCCAATGAAGGTATCATACAGATGGCGGGAATTGAGGACAACTTAGAAAAATTCCTCAATGCTGAACGTATCATTATCGTGGCTTGTGGCACGTCTTGGCACGCTGGTTTAGTAGCTGAATATATTTTTGAAGAATTTACTAGAATTCCTGTTGAGGTTGAATATGCCTCTGAGTTTAGATATCGTAATCCAATCATAACTAGCAAGGATGTTGTCATTGCTATTTCTCAATCTGGTGAAACGGCCGACACTATGGCTGCTATTAAATTAGCCAAAGAACATGGTGCTTTTGTTTTTGGAGTTTGTAATGTTGTGGGTTCTTCTATTTCTAGAGAAACTCATGCTGGAGCTTACACACATGCTGGTCCCGAAATTGGGGTGGCATCAACCAAAGCCTTTACTACTCAAATTACCGTGTTAACTATGATTGCTTTGCGTTTGGCTAAGGCAAAAGGTTCTTTGACGCATTCACAATACCATACGTATTTGCAAGAATTAGAATGTATTCCTGCAAAAGTTGTCGAAGCGCTTGAAACCAATGAAAAGACGAAAGAAATTGCCGCAACTTTTAAGGATGCTCCTAACTGTTTGTATTTAGGACGTGGTTATAATTTTCCGGTGGCGCTCGAAGGTGCTCTAAAGCTGAAAGAGATTTCTTATATTCACGCAGAGGGTTATCCTGCTGCCGAAATGAAGCACGGGCCCATCGCACTTATTGATGAGCAGATGCCGGTCATTGTTATAGCGCCAAAACAAGGTCACTATGACAAGATTGTAAGTAATATTCAAGAGATAAAATCCCGTAGTGGTCGCATCATTGCGGTAGTTACTAAAGGTGATACTCAAGTTAGGGATCTGGCGGATTTTGTAATTGAGATTCCAGAGACCTCAGATGCATTATCTCCACTGATTACGACCATTCCATTGCAGTTGCTTTCGTATCATATTGCGGTGTTGAGAGGTTGTAATGTTGATCAGCCCAGGAACTTAGCAAAGTCTGTTACTGTAGAATAGCATTTATAGGTATGTTTTTAACCCCAAACGTTTCGGTGTTTGGGGTTTTTTTATGGCTTTTTTCTTCTTATTGCTGTTTTTGAATGTGTTTATCAATCGATTTCGTTACGGAAATCATTTTTATCAAAAAAGCAGTAAACAGTAGTTAAAAATACGATTAATTTAATTTATTATGCATGCATAGTTTATTATGCAATTTTATGCCTTTTTTGCTTCTTTTTTTCGATGATACATGGGATATTAGCTGGTTTTTGTGATCACTCATATGTGTTAAATTGATAGTTTTTTGTGTTAAAATCTAATAATGTCAAAATAATTTTTACATTTACGACCTAAACCAATTAACACAAAGCTAATGAGAATTTATTTACTTTTTATGTCGTTGTTTTTTTGTGGCCTATCTTTTGCCCAAAATTCAATTTCAGGGATTGTTAGAGATGCTAGCAATCAACCTATTCCGGGTGTAAATATTAAAGTTGTCGGTCAATCTGCGAGCACTGTCACGGATTATGATGGTCAATTTGTATTAAATTCAATCAAATCTCTACCCATTACGATTGAAGCTTCAAATTTAGGATTTACCTCACAAACCTTAAAAGTGAGTTCGTACAATCAAAAAGTGAGTATTAAATTAGTGGATCAAGAAACTAAATTGGATGAAATTGTAGTTTCTGCTTCTCGAACTCCTGAGCGTGTTTTAGAATCTCCGGTGACTATCGAGAGAATGGGGATTGCAGAAATAAAAAAAACCGCTTCTCCTTCTTTTTATGATGGCTTGGAAAACATGAAAGAAGTTCAAATGAATACTTCAAGTATGTCATTCAAATCCATAAATACACGTGGTTTTGCATCTGTTGCAAATACTCGTTTTATGCAATTGGTAGACGGTATGGATAATTCCTCTCCATTGTTGAATTTTGTTTTAGGTAATCTAATAGGGTTGTCTGAAATTGATGTGCAAAGTGTGGAGTTATTGCCTGGAGCTTCTTCTGCATTGTACGGAGCGAATGCGTTCAATGGTATTTTGTTCATGACTAGTAAAAACCCTTTTACTTCGCCAGGAATTACTGCCTATGCTAAATTTGGTCAAACGTCTCAAAAAGCGGCCGGAACCAACGATTATATTGATTACGGTATTAGAATGGCGGCAGTTTTTAGTCCAAAATTTGCTGCAAAGGCCAATTTTACTTACATGCGTGGTACAGAATGGTATGCCACAAATTATGATGATAAAACCAGAAAAGGAATTGATCGTAGTACGATCAACTATGATGGTATCAATGTTTATGGAGACGAAGTAGCTACCAATATCAACGGGGTTGGTCAAGCTTTAGCGGCTCAAGGGTTGATTCCGGCTTCTGCGGTTAATCTTTTACCAAATACTACTGTGAGCAGAACCGGATATGATGAGGTGGATTTAACTGATAATAGAGTGGGTAATACCAAAATCGATTTCTCTTTGCATTATCGTCCGTTTGGAGACGAAAAGTTAGAAGTAATTTGGGAAAGTAAGTTTGGTTTCGGAAATACCGTTTACCAAGGAGCGAATCGCTATTATTTGAATGATTTCTTCATGCAACAGCATAAGATCGAATTTAAAGGAAAGCACTTTTTTGTAAGAGGGTACACCACTACAGAAGATGGTGGACAATCGTATGATATGTTGTTTACTGGTATTAACGTGAACAGAAAATGGAAAGATGATAGAACTTGGTTCGGACAGTATACGGGTGCGTACATTTCGGGAACTTTAGGTGGTTTAACACCTGATCAAGCGCATGCAAACGCACGAAAAACTGCCGATGTTGGTAGGTTAATTCCAGGTACCACTGCATTTAAAAATGCGTTCAATCAAGTTGTTGCTGATCCGGATGTATTAACGGGTTCTAAATTAGTAGATAATTCTAGAATCTATCATTCAGATGCAAATTATAATTTTAAGGATCAAATTAAATTTGCAGACCTTCAAGTGGGTGGTTCTTTCAGATTGTATGAGTTGAATTCTTTCGGAAGAATATATACCGATAAAGATGGTCCAATCAATTATACGGAGTACGGATTTTATGCACAAGCACAAAAGAAAGTAATGGAAGATCGTTTGAAAGTAACGGCTTCTTTACGCTATGACAAGTCTAAAAATTTTGAAGGGAATTATTCTCCAAGAGTGTCGCTTGTGTATTCTGCTGGAGCCGATAAAAATCATAATTTTAGAGGGTCTTTTCAAACGGGTTTCAGAAATCCATCTACACAAGATCAGTATATTGGTTTCAATGTGGGGAGCGCTATTTTGTTGGGTTCTGCTCCTGATAATTTAACAAGGTACACTGAAACATTGCCAATTGCAACAGCGATTGGACAAGCGTTTGCTGGTGGTACGTCAGTGACCATCAATGGAACAAATGCTTATCAAAATTCTTATACCGCTTCTTCTGTAGCTGCTTTTTCTGCTACTCGTAATACAGCTCTGTTGAAAAAAACAAATGTTGATTTAGTGAAGCCTGAGGAGGTAAAAGCTTTTGAGTTGGGATACCGTTCTTTTATCAATAAAACGTCTATAGATATCAATGGATATTATAATATTTATAATAACTTCATTGGAAACTTAAATGTTGTAGCGCCTTTATATGGAAAAGCGCAGGATGCTCCAAATGCTACTGCAGGGCCTGCTGATGCTGGAGTGCAGTCATTGCATGCATTGCAAAATGGTAACTTTAGAGCCTTCCAATTGTATACCAATACAGCCTTGGAGATTAAATCACTTGGTTTTGGTTTTGGTCTTTCCAGAAAAGTGTACCAAGATTTTGAAGTGGGTGTAAATTATAATTATGCTCAATTTGATTTTGATCAAGAGAAAGATCCGAGTTTTGAAGCTGGATTTAATACGCCTAAACATCGAGTTAAAGCCTCTTTTGGTAACGAAAACCTGTTTAAGAATTTTGGATTTAATGTAAGCGGAAGATGGAATAGTGAATATTTATGGCAATCTTCATTCGCTGATGGAACTATTGAGGCAGCTACTGTGATTGATGCGCAGTTAAATTACAATTTCCCGTCATTAAAATCTACACTAAAAGTAGGAGCTTCCAACATTGGAGGGAAAGAATATGGACAAGTGTTAGGGGCTGGATTAATCGGGCAACAATATTTTGCTTCATGGACAATCAATCCGTAATTATTTAGTAATAGTAAAAAAAACATAAAAATGATAAAAAATTTCAAATGGTTACTATTAGCTTCGTTAGCCTTTGTAGCCTGTAATAATGAAGATGATGCAGTAGTTGATGCTAATTCATCAGACGGGATGCCGTTGACGTCCGGCTCGGCTGTAGTAACAAAATATATAGCCTTGGGCGATTCGTATGCCGCAGGATATAGTGATAATGCACTTTTTAAGTTGGCACAAGAAGGTTCTTATGCTAATTTGTTAGCGCAGCAATTTGCTCTTGCGGGTGGTGGCGATTTTAAAACGCCCTTTATGGCCGATAATATTGGAGGCTTGTTGTTGGGTGGTAATATAGTTGCTGGGCCAAGACTATTTTTTAATGGAGCGGGTCCGGTTCCTGTTGCTGGAAAACCTTCTACAGAAGTAACCACAAAACTAACCGGTCCGTATAGTAATTTAGGCGTTCCGGGAGCCAAAAGTTATCATTTGGTAGCGAAAGGTTATGGCAATGTTGCTGGAGTAGCGGCAGGTTTGGCCAACCCGTATTATGCAAGATTTGCAACTTCTGCTACGGCATCGGTTTTAGAGGATGCTGTAGCGCAAGATCCAACCTTCTTTTCCTTGTGGATTGGAGGAAATGATGTGTTGGGCTATGCCACTTCTGGTGGAACGGGAAAAGATCAAAAAGGAAATTTAGATCCTAGAACTTATGCGAGTAACGATATTACGGATCCAACCGTGTTTGCTAG
>JBOFUD010000045.1:0-1611 GCA_051652385.1 Flavobacterium sp. | reverse complement strand
ATTCCAAGATTTTTTTGCAAAAAAATTAGGAGCACATGAACCGATTTTACCACACGACTCCTCCCGTGATCCGCTGTATCTTTGCTTTTTTAAAAGAAAAAAGCAAAGGATGCCGCTCCTCCCGGGGCTAATCGAGACGTATCGTTTTCATAACGCATAGTGTAAGCTTTAAACCTAGCTCCTGCAAGGTTTTCAAAACCTTGTAGGTGTTTTATACTTAGCTTCTAAACTGTCAAAAATAAACACTCACTTAATAATTTGTAAGAATAATTGAGTATATTTGAGAAACCACAAAGCCAAACCAACATTCCCCCGCTAGTGCGAGCGTCACGCTCGTACCCAATATCATCAAGAGCATTTAAACTTCAGCGTCCTTGTGACAGATTTGAAATATTTATCTTTGTGAGCACGAGCCAGAGGCATCGCGTTACCTGTTGAACATAATTCTACTATAACTATCTAGGAATTTTTTCAACAAAAAAACGAATAACTATGAAAGAGTATAAAAACATTCAAACTTTTGATCAACTTATTGAAGTTGAACACGGAAAAATTGGTACAGAAAGCAGAAACTCTTACGAAGAAAAATCTCAGATGTTTATCATTAGTGAAATGCTCAAAGAAGCCAGAAGAGAAGCCTAAATCCCCCACTAGCACGAGTATCTTGCTCGTGCCCGCAAACTGTCTCGTCCTAAATAAGTTCACTATTTTAAATCATACAATTACCAAGTACTTTCTGTATAAAAATATTGTTATATTTACCTACAACCAATAATTGTAATAATAAATATATTATGAGATCATTTCTTTTTACTGCTGTTTTCCTTGCGTTAGTGAGTTTCCTTGCCTCATCCTGTAATGGCTATATAACATATTACAATAAAGCCAACACCATTGATAGAAAGTTTAAGGCTACTCAAGATACCGTTGCTTTTATAAAACGGTACGATAGACTATTTAAAAAATACAATCCTCCCAAGAGCTATTTAGCCTATAGCAAGTATGAAACCTACATTGTATATGCCGACAAGTACAATAAAAACTTTGGAGATAAGAAAAGTTTGTATATACTACTTGACCTAGTGGCGCCTTACAAAGAACAGTACAAAAGATTGTTTCCTATTTGCGCAAAGTACGGCATAGACAGTTTAAGTGTGGAGCAAAAAATAGATAGCAGTAAAACAATGATGAACAAACAACTCATCGATTCTTTTTCTGTTGCTTTTGTTCGTGACCAAAAACAAGGACGTAAAGATTATTTGACTAACGTGACAAATGATAGAATAAATGCAAGACTTCTTAAATGGACAATCGAGAATTATGGTTATCCCTCGCCACAAAAAATAGGCCTGACAGGAAATGATGGTGTGTTTATGCCAATGATGACATTTTTGAGTCATATTGGGGGCGACGTACCAGAATATTATCCTTATTTTAAAAAATCATTATTGAAGTATGTAAAATCTGGTGATTGTTCTCCAAGGGAATATGCAACAATGATAGATCGCCATGAACATGAAAACAAGCGAGAAATCATTTACGGTGAATACTTATTTAATTTTTCAAATCTTAAAAAAGTAAACCGTAAAAGGAAAAGTATTGGTCTGAAAA
>JBOFUD010000044.1:0-2609 GCA_051652385.1 Flavobacterium sp. | reverse complement strand
ACGAAGCTTGGAAAAAACATTTACGCAAGATGGACGAATTGAAACAATCGGTTCAATTGGCCGTTCACGAACAAAAAGATCCGTTGCTTATTTACAAATTAGAAGCGTTCAACTTATTCCGTTCAATGTTGAATAATGTAAATAAAGAAGTGATTTCTTTCTTATTTAAAGGGGATTTACCGGCTCAAGAAAATCAAAGAATTCAAGAAGCTAAAGAATTGGAACGTCCGAAAGAGGATTATCAATTAAATAAAGATGAAATGGAAAGCAGCGAAAGCATCAATCGTGAGGCAGGACAAACACAAACCCGCCAAGTGACTGAAACTATTGTTCGCGACCAACCCAAAATCAATCGTAACGATACGGTAACAGTTCAAGAAATTGCTACTGGCAAAACCGAAACGATGAAATTCAAAAAAGCCGAAAGCTTATTGGCAGCCGGCACTTGGGTTTTAGTAAGCTAAACCCAATTTTATATAAACCAACAAAGGCTACCCAAAAGGTAGCCTTTGTTGGTTTATGTCATTTGTTACAACCAATTTTTGATTAACGGATTACAATCCGTTGCAATTAAATTTTATATTCTCGATTTCAACGGATTGAAATCCGTTGCTACAACATGTGTCGTTCCTACGGAACTAACCATTATTTTCCTTTCTCCTCAAAATAACGCGCCTCGATGCGCTTGATGTCTTTGATGGATTTTCGAGCCCAATCGAGTCTTTTTTCTAAAATTTGTGCTTCGGTTAATTGCCAAGCAATATCAGAATTGCGCAAGCGATTGGTTAGATTTTGCAAAATTATCGCTGCGGATACTGAAATATTCAAACTTTCGGTAAAACCCACCATGGGGATTTTTAGAAAACCATCGGCTTTTTGCATGATTTCTTCGGATAAACCTTCTCGTTCGGTGCCGAAACAAAAAGCACTAGGTTTGGAAATATCAAAATCTTCCAACACACAATCGTTGGTATGTGGCGTGGTAGCAATAATTTGATAGCCTTTGCTTTTTAACGTATCGATGCAATTGCCTACGGAATCAAAAGAGGTGATGTCTACCCATTTTTGGGCGCCCATAGCGATTTCTTTGTCGATGCTTTTGCCGTAGCGTTCTTCAATTACATTCAGGTTTTGAACTCCAAAAACCTCACAACTACGCATGACTGCACTGGCATTGTGCATTTGAAAAATATCCTCGACTACAACGGTAAAATGATTCGTACGTTCTTGGAGTACTTTTAGAAATTTATCTTTTCGGTTGTCGGTCAAAATATTTTCCAGAAAATGGAGGTAGTCTAAATCGATCATGTACGTTTTTTTTTATTTGGACAAAAATAAGAAAAGTAATTAGTGATTAGTAAATAGTATTTGGGTTTTGGAATTTTGAATTTTGAATTTTGAATTTTGAATTTGGATTTTGAATTTGGGTTTTGGAATTTTGAATTTTGAATTTTGAATTTTAAATTTTGGAATTGGGATTTGAATGAAAAAATGATTTTATTTGAGTAATGATTTTTTTGCGTGAGGGATAGGAGCTAGCTACCGAAGTAGCGCGGATAGCCCGACCGCGGCTTCGCAAAGGGGCGCATAACACGCTTGCTGAATGCCCCTTTGTGAAGCTGCGGTCACGCCCAAATGATAAAAACTGATAATGAATTTTAGACAATTTAACGATGAAAAAGAAAATAGTAGTACTTACGGGCGCGGGAATTAGTGCCGAAAGCGGCATCAAAACCTTTAGAGATAGCGACGGTTTGTGGGAAGGACAGGATGTAATGGAGGTGGCGACTCCAGAGGGTTGGCACCGCAATACGCCGTTGGTTTTGGATTTTTACAACCAAAGAAGACGACAATTGCAGGAAGTTTTACCCAATTTGGCGCATACCACTTTGGCGACTATGGAGGAGGATTTTGACGTACAAATCATCACGCAAAATGTGGATGACTTGCATGAACGTGCAGGAAGTTCCCGCGTTTTGCACTTGCATGGCGAGTTGTTAAAAGTAAGAAGTACAGGAAAGGAGTCGTATGTTTTGGATTGGAACACGGATTTGAATTTGGGGGATTGTGACCCTGACGGTGCCCAATTACGACCTCATATTGTGTGGTTTGGCGAGGCGGTTCCTGCGCTCGACACCGCAATTGATCTGGTAAAAGAAGCGGATTATATTGCCATTATCGGCACGTCGTTGCAAGTCTATCCTGCGGCGGGATTGACGGACTTTGCGCCAAAAAATGTTCCGATTTTTTATATTGATCCTAAAGCGACGCAAATTCCGAACTTGAGAAATCCGCTGAGCTGTATTGCAAAGAAAGCCACAGAGGGAATTATAGAATGGCAACAAAAGTTATTGGATTTGGAGAAAAAAACTAAGATTTGAAAACAAAATACTGCTTGGTTATGCTTATTTTTGTGCTTTTCCAACAAAAAACACAACAATGACTACTTTACACGAATTGAATGCCATTTCTCCAATTGATGGGAGATATAGAAATAAAACGATCGCTTTAGCGCCTTTCTTCTCGGAAGAAGCATTGATTAAATACCGAGTTTTGGTTGAAATAGAGTATTTCATTGCTTTATGCGAACAACCTTTGCCGCAATTAAC
>JBOFUD010000043.1:0-4203 GCA_051652385.1 Flavobacterium sp. | reverse complement strand
AAGTTCTTGGTTTTGAAGAAGAATTCAGATGTAGTAGATTTCTAATGCGGAATCTGGGTTAAATAGAATGGATGATCGTAAAAAATTAATGATCATAACTGATTACCCTTGAAATTTGCCATTTATCGTGGGTATTTTTCCAGATCATCAAGAATTTGAAAGTCCCAATTTCTTCTTTTCCGTTTTCGAAATGGCGGAATTCATGGACGCCAATTTCGATGGCGCCATAGTCTTTGATGGGATGCACTTCTAAGCTTCCGGTCACGAGTTGTCGGGTGAGTTTGTTTTCGTTTGTAAACATCTTTTCAAAGTTTTCAAAAACGGTAGCATACGAAAGGAGTCCGCCATTGTCCTGAAACCACTCCAGATCTTCGGTAAAAAGGGATTTGAATTTCGGCAGATCCTTGGCATTAAAAGCGTCAAAAAGTGTGGTGTCCAAGGCCGCAATTTTCTGGTGTAATTCGGCTGAGGTAGGTGCGACCTTTTTTTCTTGTGCTGCGATAGTGGGTGTTGAACCCAAGAGCAGCAGTACAAACGGGAGGAAATGTAGGGGTTTCATATTACTTTTTTTGGGTAGCCATTTCCATATAATCTAGGGCAAGAAAAGCCAAGCTGTTCATGCCTAAAACAAAACTTCCCTCATCGATATAAAAGTCGGGGGTGTGGTGAGAAGGCATTTCGTTGGCTTTTTTTCCTTTAGGCATGCCGCCTAAAAAATAAAATAAACCTGGTATTTTGGCTTGATAAAAAGAGAAGTCCTCGGCTCCTGTAACAGCTGGGGTCAAAAGGACATTTTCTTTGCCCGCCGCGGCTTCAAGGGTAGGGAGCATTTGTTGTGTAAGCAATGGATCATTGTAGGTGATGAGTGTCTTTTTGGAGATGTTTACCGCTGCGGTAGCGCCGGCACTTTCGGCAATATTCGTCGCGATGGTTTTGATTCTGTTGTGAATATACTCTTGTGTTGTGGGATCTAGCGTTCGAATGGTGCCGGTCATGCTTAAATTTTCTGGAATGATATTGCTTCGAATGCCTGCATTAATCTGGCCTACGCTCACTACTGCTGGATTTTGGGTTAAATCAATATTTCTGCTCACGATGGTTTGTAAGCCCAAAACAATTTGCGAAGCGGTAACGATGGGATCAACCGATTGCCAAGGGCTAGCGCCATGAGATTGTTTGCCTAAAACGCTGATCGTAAACCAATCCGAGGAGGCCATCGTGCCTTTTGGACGGTATTTAATTTTTCCTACTTCAGTTTGGGCATTGATATGAAGGCCGAAAATGACATCGACTTTTGGGTTATCCAAAACGCCTTCTTTTACCATTAATTCGGCACCCCCTTCTTCGCCTTCTGGCGGTCCTTCTTCGGCAGGTTGAAAAATAAATTTGATGGTTCCTTTTAGTTCCGATTTAATGGCCGATAGCGCCTCAGCAGTGCCCATCAACATGGCAACATGGGTATCGTGACCGCAGGCATGCATGATGCCAACCGTTTGTCCGTTGTACTCTCCGGTAGCTTGGGAGGCAAAAGGTATAGCGACTCTTTCTTTTACGGGTAAAGCATCCATGTCGGCTCTAAGTGCGACTACAGGACCCGGTTTTCCTCCTTTTAAAATGCCCACAACTCCTGTTTTAGCAATGCCCGTTTGCACTTCAATGCCTAAGGAGCGCAAATGGGTGGCGATTTTTTCGGCTGTTTTAAATTCACGATTACCCAATTCTGGATTTTGATGGAGGTCTCGGCGCCATTGAACCACTTTGGGCTCTAGGCTTTGTGTTTTTTGAGCTATTTTGTTTTTTAAGGCTTGGTTTTGAGCGACGGCAAGGCTGCTAAGGCACAGCCATCCTAGGCAAAGAAGCTTGGTTTTCATGAAGGTGGTTTTTGGTTACTTACAAATATAGTCAAAAAGTAGCGGGTTAGGGGGGTGCCGTAGTGGCGTTGCAAAAAATGCAACAGGATTCAGAACAATGCCTAAAAAAAGCCGAAGTAAAATCGGCTTTTAATTTAATTTTTGGTCTTCAATCGATTTTTAAAGACCTTTTCAAATTTTTCTAGTTTGGGTTGAATGACCATTCGGCAATAGGGTTGGTTATTATTTTTTTGGTAATAATTTTGATGACTTTCTTTGGCGGGGTAAAAGGCGGTTAAGGGTTCGAGTGTGGTTACGATCGGGTCGTCAAATGCTTTTGCTTTGGTTAGGGCTAGCAGGATTTGTTGGCCAGCTTTTTTTTGGCCTTCGTTTTTATAAAAAATAGCCGACCGATATTGAGTCCCTACGTCGGCGCCTTGTCGGTTTAAGGTGGTGGGATCATGAACGGTAAAAAAAACTTTAAATATTTCGTCTAGTGAAGTTTCGTTTTTGTTGAAGGTAATTTGAATCACCTCGGCAGCTCCGGTGTTTCCTGATGAAACGGCTTCGTAACTCGGATTTTTAACCGTGCCACCCGCAAAACCGGAGACCACTTTTTGTACGCCTTTTAAATTCTCGTACACTGCTTCTACGCACCAATAACAACCGCCAGCCAAGACGATCGTGTCTGTGGCAGCAACGGAGGGTGCGGGAGTAACTTTTTTTTGTGCGAAGGCTAAAGTTGTCGCCAGAACACTGAGGATGAGTATTTTTTTCATAAGGTGTGTTATTTGGTATCAGGAATAAAATCAAGCGAAATGGCATTCATGCAATAGCGTTTTCCTGTGGGCGCCGGACCATCATCAAAAAGGTGTCCCAAGTGACTGTCGCAACGGCCGCAATTGGCTTCTATACGTCGCATGCCATAAGAATTGTCGGCTTTGAATGTGATACTTTCTTTGTTTTCTTGTTCAAAAAAGCTAGGCCATCCGCAGCTGCTCACAAATTTTTGATTCGATTTGAATAGTAAATACCCGCAAGTGGCGCAATAGTAAGTGCCTTTGGTTTCTGAATTCCACATCGTTCCTGTGAAGGCTCTTTCGGTGTCGGCCTCACGAGCAACGGCATATAAATCAGGGGAAAGAATTTTTTTCCATTCTGAGTTGGGAATGTTGATTTTTTGGGTTTCCGTGTGAGAATAATAGGGATTTTCAGGTTGTAGTGAAGTTGTTTTCATAGGTAATACGGTCGTTTGTTTAGTATTGGTGTTTTGTCCACAAGCTTGTAAAATTAAGCTGCAAAAGAACAAGAAGGTGATTATTTTATTTTTCATAAGGGTACTGTTTCAGCTTATTGATGCAAACCAAGAGCGGGATATTCGATGTAGAACATTAATATTAATTTAACTTTTGTTTCGAAAATATTATTTTTTGATGAACGTTTTCGTGATGTAAAAGGGGCCTGAAAACTCGTTTTTCGTATTTGAAGCAAACAATTAGCGGCTTTTGTACTCTCAAAAATCGCACAGAAATAGCGTGTAAAGTGGTTTTAATCACTGTAATTTCACATGGTTATTTTAGAAAAAGATTACTATAAAGATACAAAAGTTAGACTACAATTGATTTGCGTCATTTTTGTGGTGTGTTTCTAAAGCAACAAGGGTCAACAAGAATAGTAACACCGTTTAATCTAGAGCAAGCAGTAGGCCACTATAGCATTTGAAGTGCTTCGCCTTTTTTGGATTTTAGGAGCATATTCAGCCTACCAATTTCAATAGGATCTGAAGGTGGCTTGCTTGTATCGCGGTTTTTTTTGCTTTTTTACAAATCAAGAATATTTCTTACCCGTGTTTCTTTGTTGTGGATGGTATCCTGCGCTTCGCTTGGTGCTCTATTATTTAAACCCAGATTCCGCATTAGACTTCGTTGCGAAAGGGATTTATTCAATAAAAACAGGAGCTCACGGACTATTTTTAAAGATGTAAACAAGGTTCAGCGAATACCTATGAAAAATATAAGCGGATGAGATAATACTTTTGTATTTTGAATTTAAAAATGGGAGAACCAAGCGAAGCGTATCTTGAACTCCCTAAAAATATAAACTCGTGAAAAAAGTTCATGGTTTTGAAGAAGAAATTCATTCACTGAACTCCGCTAAAAAATATAAAAATTGTGAAGTAATTCAGTTGTAGTAGATTTCTAATGCGGAATCTGGGATTATGCTAATCATACGCCAGCAAAAATCAGCATTATTCCCCCAGCAAGCATTCTAAAGGAATGGCAAAAAGATTACGAAATAATGCAGCAGAATATGATTTACGGCAAGTCGCTTACTTTTGAAAAATTGATGAAAA
>JBOFUD010000042.1:0-6282 GCA_051652385.1 Flavobacterium sp. | reverse complement strand
AATACTACATAAAATTTAGAATTAAAATGATTTTTTGACAAAATGAATTAATAAAAAAGCATATTTTTGCTTCAAATTTAAAAAAACCAAACAATGACTACGAATAGAACATTTACAATGATTAAGCCTGATGCGGTACAAAACGGACACATCGGAAATATCTTGGCCATGATTACAAATGCAGGTTTCAAAATTGTTTCTCTGAAACTAACGCAATTAACAGTAGCTGATGCTCAAGCATTTTATGCAGTACATGCAGCTAGACCATTTTACGGAGAATTAGTTGAATTCATGTCTCGTGGTCCTATTGTGGCTGCAATATTAGAGAAAGAAAATGCGGTAGAAGATTTCAGAACATTAATTGGAGCCACTAATCCAGCTGACGCAGCCGAAGGAACTATCCGTAAAGCGTACGCTACTTCTATTGGAGAAAATGCCGTTCACGGTTCAGACAGCGACGAAAATGCAGCTATCGAAGGGGCGTTCCACTTTGCAGGAAGAGAGCAATTCTAGATTTATTATTGAAGAGTAACGATTTTTGAATAAAGATTTAAAAATCATATAAAACAGAAAATCCCGTTTCAGGAAATTGAAACGGGATTTTTTTTATTCACTCACAAAAATCTAAAATCGTCACTCATTTTATTAATCACTACCTCAATACTACATCGCGCACCACATCGCGTCGTAGCTCCTCGTTAATCATCGCAATAATTTTAGATTTTCCGTGACTCAATTCCTCACGTAATACTGATGAAGTGAGCGACACATAAAGAATACTTCCCTTTAAAACTACGTCTTTAGTATACGAATTCACACCATTTCCCATCAAATTTTTCCACGCCTCACGCACATCAATTTGATTCAAACCCGTTTGTAATTTGTTGGCTTCTATAATGTGCTTCAAAACATCACCCACAGTATTCTGATTATTTAATCGTTTTGCCATTGTCAATAATTGTAATTGGAGCTGTTTTTTTATAATGAAATTCTTTTTTTTCTGCATTTCGCAACACCAATTCCTTCTCATTGATCGCTACTAATTCTTCAGACCATTGGGCAAAATCAGTTTTGAAGTCCAAAAACAGTTGATCGTTTTTTTCTCGAATTTTAAAGGTCTCTACCAAATTATTGGCTTCAAAAGTCCCATCCAATTGCGGAACAACTTTCTTTCGAAATCCATTATCTCCCTTACATTCAAAATAATCAAAACTTTCATTGCTGGGGTATTCTTTATCGTCCCCTTCCTCAAAAACCACCTTCTCAATTTCCCAATAACCATTTAACGAGGCCAAAGCTGTTTTTTCTACTTTTTGTTGACAATTTAAAAAAAACAAACAAACACCCACAATTAACACCACTTTCTTCATATCACATTGACTTTTTTAATTTTTTCTAGGAGCTATTCCTGCTGTCCACTATATCTTGTGGCCCCGAACCCCGGGTCCACAAGGATGCCGTTCCCATCAGGGCTAAAAACAAAGCACCCAACAACATCTTCTTAAAACCAACACACAAAGTACGAGTAAATCCACTAAAGAAGCAAAGAAAAAAGGCGACTTCATAACGTAATAAAAAAAAACAGGATAAGGTAAAGAAGAAGTATGAGGAAGCGTAAATCATCAGGACTTAACTAAGAACACTTTGCAAAGAAGGTTTCAAATCCTACAACACAAGTAACGATCGCAACTTGCTTCGAACAAATTGTGCAACACATCCATGATCACAAAACAGTCAAAAAAATAGTGCTTTTAGTTTCAATGATTTGCCCAATTAAAAACAAGAAAGGCAAAAGTACTTCGAGCCCGTCCTGGCATGGAACTATTTTTTAACACGCCAGCTACTATTTTACGCCAAACTTTTTATACAGTCCAAACAAAAAAATCACAACACCCAAACCAAGTAGAAAACCATAACCAAAATTAGCCTTGTCTCTAACCAAGTTGGCCAGAACAAAACAAATCAGACTCATAAAATACAAATAGATTGGACTTACATTTTTCATCAGAAACTACTTAAAAAAAGAATCAACAAACTCATACTTATTAAATACTTGCAAGTCTTCGATCCCTTCACCAACCCCAATATATTTGACAGGAATCTGAAATTGATCCGAAATACCAATAACAACACCACCTTTGGCAGTTCCATCTAATTTGGTCACTGCAAGAGAAGTCACTTCGGTGGCAGCGGTAAATTGTTTGGCTTGCTCAAAAGCGTTTTGCCCTGTAGAACCATCCAATACTAAAAGCACATCATGTGGTGCATCAGTCACTACTTTTTGCATTACACGCTTCACTTTTGTTAACTCGTTCATCAAGTTGATTTTATTATGCAAACGACCCGCGGTATCAATTATGACAACATCAGCATTTTGCGCTACCGCCGATTGCAACGTATCGAAAGCGACAGAAGCAGGATCGCTCCCCATTTCCTGACGCACTATAGGCACACCTACCCTATCAGCCCAAATTTGTAATTGATCTATAGCGGCTGCTCTAAACGTGTCGGCTGCACCAAGCACCACCTTGTAACCCGATTTTTTAAACTGATAAGCCAGTTTTCCAATGGTAGTAGTTTTACCCACACCATTCACCCCAACAACCATCAAAACATACGGTTTTTTACCGACTGGTATCACAAATTCTGTCGCTTCACCATTATTAGTTTCAGACAAAAGCGAAGCAATTTCTTCCTGAAGAATACCATTTAACTCCGTAATACCCAAATATTTATCTTGAGCAACACGACTTTCAATTCTCGTGATGATTTTTAAAGTTGTAGCCACACCAACATCTGAAGCTACTAAAATTTCCTCTAAATTATCCAAAACATCATCATCTACTTTTGACTTCCCTGCTACCGCTTTGGTCAATTTAGTAAAAAAATTAGTCTTTGTTTTCTCTAGTCCTTTATCTAAGGTTTGCTTCTTCTCAGAGGAAAATATACGTTTAAAAAAACTCATTTGGAAATGTTTTAAGGAAGTAAAACAACTACATGCCTTACCTATTTGAGGACGTAAATATAAAAAATAAAAAAGCTACTTCCGAAAGAAAGTAGCTTTTATATAAATTGTGCGTGACTTATTTCTTTTTCAAGAATTCATCAACTGCTTCAGGAGTCATAATAGATTCAACGAATGTATATGCACCAGTTTTTGGAGATTTCACCATCTTGATGGCTTTTGACAATCTCTTGGAAGCTGTTTGTAACGATGCTACGGTTTTCTTTGCCATGATTAAATGTTATTTGTGTTATAAATCTCGATTATAAAAAAGAGCCTTTAAAACCACTTATGATTACTTAATTTCTTTGTGAACAGTTACTCTTTTCAAGATTGGATTAAATTTTTTAATCTCTAATCTGTCTGGAGTATTTTTCTTGTTCTTTGTTGTGATGTATCTTGAAGTCCCTGCAACACCTGAAGTTTTGTGCTCAGTACATTCTAAAATTACTTGGATTCTATTACCTTTCTTTGCCATCTTGCTATTTATTTATTTTGGAAAAAGATTATTTTATAAATCCTTCTGTTTGCGCTTTTTTCAATACAGCCGCAATTCCATTTTTATTAATTGTTTTTATCGTAGATGCTGCTACTCTAAGAGTAATCCATCTATCTTCTTCTGGAAGATAAAAACGCTTTTTCACTAAGTTTACAGAAAACTTTCTCTTAGTTTTATTCATAGCGTGAGAAACGTTATTTCCTACCATCGCTCTTTTACCTGTAAGGTCACAAACTCTTGACATTATACTTATCTTTTATCGTTATTCAAAATCAGGGTGCAAAGAAAAGAAAAATAAACGGATGAAACAAAAAATTATAACACATTTTTTAAAATTTCTTTTTGTACCATTTCCAAACTCTTCGCTACTGCCCTGTCTATTACTTTTTCACGTGGCTGACCAAAATTAAACACCTCAACAATCACGCTTTCAGGTGTTGCCAATGCAATAAACACCGCACCAATACTAGCCTCAGAATCTCCTTGAGAAGGACCAGCATTGCCAGTTGTAGCAATAGCATAATCGGTCTGAAAGATTTTTTGGCAATTTAGCGCCATTTCTTTCGCAACCTCTGCACTCACCACACTGTGCCTTTTGATAGTATCCAAACTAACCCCCAACAACTTAATTTTCATATCAGTAGCATAAGCCACCACACTTCCTTTGTAGTACTTGGAAGCACCGGGGACCCCTGCAATTAATTGAGCAATTTTTCCACCTGTACAACTTTCAGCTGTAGCGATTGTCTTGTTTTTTTGAGTCAACAATCTCCCAACTACTACTTCTAGCGTTTCTTCCTCATCGTATCCTACAATAATATCTCCAATAAGCACACTCAATTGCGCCAACTGATTATCCAACTCCGACTCTAAAAACGATTTATCAATTCCTCTTGCAGTCAAACGCAAACGCACTTTTCCAGGCGCAGGTAAATAGGCGAGTTTTACAAAATCAGGTAAATTATCCTCCCAAGCTTCAATACGTTCAGCCACTAAACTCTCTCCTTGACCATAGGTTAAAACGGTTTTATGGATAATAAAGGGTCGCGCATATTCATTTACAATCTTAGGAACCACTTGATGATCTATGAGATATTTCATTTCATAAGGCACCCCTGGTAAAGAAACAAAAACGGTTTTCCCTTTTTGAATCCACATTCCTGGAGCTGTCCCAACTTTATTGTGCAAAACGGTACATTTTGAAGGAACCAACGCTTGATCTTTATTCATTTGAGAAGCTTCACGCTGCAAAGCATTTTCAATTAAAGCAATCACATGAGCCTCTACATACGCATTTCGGACCAATTCATCCTCAACATATTCGCAAATGGTTTTTTTGGTAATATCATCTTTTGTCGGCCCTAAGCCACCGGTAATAACAACGAGATCCACTTTGTCCTGCAACGAGCAAAAAGTGTCCAAAATAGCCGTTTTATCATCACCTATCGACAACATTTGTGTTACTTCAATCCCAATTCGATCCAAAGCTTTGGCAATATAACCCGAATTGGTATCGATAATTTGACCAATGAGAATTTCATCACCGATCGTTAATATGGCTGCTTTCATGTACTTGAAATTGAGAATAAAAAAGTATCATCGTTACACATCAAAATCTTTTTTGATTTCCTTCACGGCGTCTTTTACACGCTGTTTAATACTTTTATACGTTTCTATAATGTCTTTTTTCCTTCCTTCCGTTTTGGTCCAGGCCTCCACTTGAAGAATTTCTTCAAAAGCCACATTCAACCCAATTAAATCTAAAGTTGGTTTGGTTTTGTGCGCATAAGCATACGCCATTTTATGGTCATTAGCATCGATCCCTTCTTTCATTTTTTTTAAATCTTCAGGAACTTCAGTCACAAAAAGAGTCAGAATTTGAAGTACAAATTCAGGATCGTTATCAGAAAGCGCGTACACTTTGGAGAGATTGTATTTTAAAGCCATTATTTCACTTGTATTCTAAATAGTTGTTGTCCTTCTAAAAAACCTTCTAAAACATCATTAGCTTGAACGGAAGCTACGCCGGCTGGTGTACCTGTAAAAATAATATCGCCAATTTTTAATGTAAAAAACTGAGAAACATATGCAATCAACTCGTCTATGGTCCATAACATATGGTTGGAAACCCCTTTTTGAACTGATATTCCGTTATTAAGCAATTCAAAAGTAAGATTTTCTAGCGAACTAAACTGCGTTTTCGGCAAAAATTCGCCAAGAACAGCCGAGCCATCAAAAGCCTTTGCTTTTTCCCAAGGAAGACCTTTTTGCTTTAAATGATCTTGCAAATCTCTTGCGGTAAAATCTATTCCAACGCTAATCTCTTCGTAATATTTATGAGCAAACTTGGCATCAATATATTTACCTACTTTGCTGATTTTGACAATGACTTCAATTTCGTGGTGAATAACTTCTGCAAATTCAGGAATCACAAACGGATGTTGTTTAAGCAAAACTGCCGAATCCGGCTTCATAAAAACAACTGGCTCATCAGGGCGTTCGTTTTTTAATTCTTCAATATGGCTGGCATAATTCCTACCGATACAAATTATTTTCATTTTCTTAAGTTTCAAAGAGGCTGAGAATCTAGGTTTTCAAAACACAACATATTCCAGAAAACTAGAACCTATAGCCTTTACTTCGTATTCAATTTTCTTAGTTTAATAGCAGTCAACACTTTTTTAGTATACAACGGAAAATCAGCATTTTGAATCCAACTAAAATAGCCTGGTTCGCTTTCTAAAACCTTTTCCACTTTCACCCCTTTGTGCTTTCCAAA
>JBOFUD010000041.1:0-2621 GCA_051652385.1 Flavobacterium sp. | reverse complement strand
GCTTCGTATGGGGTGTCTTCCTCCATATTTAAATCGGTAACTAACCCAATTTTTTCAACGGCGGTCAGTACATCATACAATGTTTCTAAACCTAAGATAATTTTTTCTACGGAGTTAATGACTAATAAGATGATGATTTCGGCAGCCACAAACTGACCGATATTCATTTCTTGTGAGATGACCAAAAAACCTCCAATGGAAAGTAAACTCGCTGTGATAAGTGCTTTAAAAACAATTAAATGAGTGAATTGTCTTTTCAATACCGCGAATAGCGATTCTCTGTAATTTAGATATTCTGAAGCAAAAGTGTCGTTTTTTTGTAAGGCGTAATCATAGTTAAGTTCTTTTCTAAAACTATAATTATTGCGGGCCATTTCTTGTAGCCAACCCGCTACTTTATATTTGTATTTTGATACTTTTAAGCTGTTCTCTAGTCCTACGTAATAAGAGTATTTGAAAATTACATACAACAAAATAATCAGTAAAAATCCTAACATAATGAAATACGGATGATAAAAAGAAAGCAAAATGATACCAAATAAAATTTGAAGCAAAGCGGCTGAAAAATCAATCAACAGCTTTGAAGTTCCTTTTTGTATGGTCATCGTGTCAAAAAAGCGGTTGGCCAATTCCGGGGGATACGTATCGTTGAGCTCCTCAAACTTTATTCGTGGAATGCGTGCTGCAAACTCAAATGAGGAGCGGACGAAGATTTTTTGTTGTAAATTTTCAGTGATACGAAGTTGCATCAGAGATAATATTCCTACCAATGCTACGCCAAGCACTACTACAACAATCAAAACGACCCACGAAACTGTTACGCGTCCAGATTGAATAAAATTGATGATCGCTTGTATGCCAAGTGGTAGCGACAAACTGACTAATCCTGCAAATATGGAATAGAAGAAAATTTGGTATACGTCTCTTTTGTCAAGTAATAATAGTTTATAATAGCGCTGTAATGGTGTCATTATTTTTGTTTTAAAAGGCTGGAAATTAAATGAGTATAAAAGTCGGAGGGACTTATTTCGGCGTTACAATTGGTAATCGTTTTTAGATGGTTCATCAAGAAATGTTGGTGACTCGATCCCTCAATCAGGGACGAGGCCAAGCTTTTGGGAAAAGGATAGCTGGGGTTTACTTCTTCTATCATTTGTATCAAGCGGTTGATTAATCGTTTGTAAATCAAAAAAAAGCCCTCCTTGTTTTCTTCATCTACCTCTTTGGTGTGAATGGACTTGGAGAATTCTTGAATAATGATTTGATTTAAAATACTCTCGTTAATATGCGTTGTCGTGGCATCATCTTCCACTTTTTCAGTTATTACATGAATTGCTTTTACAAGTTTCTCTAACGGGTTGCTGATATTGTTTGTGGCAAACACCAAGCGATATTCCATCCAACTCCAGTACCATGAGGATAAATATACCAATAATTTGTGTTTGTTTTCGAAATAACGATAAATAGAACTTTCGTTGGAACTGATTTGCTCTCCTAGCTTTTTGAAGGTAAATTCTTCAAAACCAATTTCATGAATGAGTAAAATACTTTGTTGAATAATTTTTTTTCCTAAGATCGAGGTTTCGGGATCCTTGACATAGATTTTACTGTTAATTTGAATTTTAAGATTGTTTAATATGGCATCCATTTTTTCTAATTAGGGTTGAATCAATTGCTAGGTAAGGAATGTTTTGGTAGCAACTATTTTTTTGATTTTTTTAAACCGCTTCGCCGCTTTACAGGGAGTCAATTTTGTGTCTTTTGCGTGTAGATCATTTTTTTAGTCAGCGAAAAGGCTAGCTTATAGATTGATTCTAAATCCAAAATTCATGTTTTCTTGAAGGTTCATGGGCACACGGATTGGATTATCCTGAAGGTCCAATTGTTGCAAGTGTTGCAGTCCTTTTACCTCTTTTGGAATTTCTTTAAAACGATTCTGGTTTAAATACAACTGCGCCAAATTTTTCAACAAGGCAATTTGACTGGGAAGTGTATCTAAATTATTATTCTCCAAGTGAAGCATGGTAAGATTAGGTAATTTAGCCAAAGCCTCAATAGATTGGGGTAAGTTTAGGGAGTCATATTCATTGAGGTACACTTCTTCCAAACTTTTTATAGCACTAATTTCGTCGGGTATTTTTTTGAAAGCATTGCCACTTAATTCTAATACTTTCAAATTTTGTAATCCAGAAATACCTTTGGGTAATACTTTTAAATTATCGTTATTTAAATTGAGGTATTCCAGGTTTTTAAAAGTAGCCCATGCCGGCGAATCCAAAATTAGTTTTTGATTGCTTAAGTTTAAACGGTATACTTTTTCAGGCTCCCTAATGGCTTGTTCCCAGTTAGTGTACACTTTTTTAATTTGAATCGAGTCTTTGTTTTGTGCCCAACTTTGTGGGAACCCTAAAAGCATTCCAAAAAATAATAATAAAATAGTTTTCATAGTAGTTGTTTTAAGGTCTGTAAAATGAACTTGAAATAGCGATAGCTGATTACAAATTTAATAGTAATACTGTTAGTTATTTGTTTTTTAACTTTTAATTAATAATTGCTCAATCATGTATTGCTGTCTATTTGTGTTTTGGTTCAGACTATTTAAAAAACAAACATGTTCATTA
>JBOFUD010000040.1:0-7452 GCA_051652385.1 Flavobacterium sp. | reverse complement strand
TCTCCATATCCTAATCCATGGGCAATTCCCGCGGCAATAGCATAAATGTTTTTGAGCATCGCCGCGTATTCGGTGCCAATTATATCATCTGAAATTTTGGTTTTGATATAGTTTCCAGATAAATTCTCGGCGACTAGTTTTGCTTTTTCATCATCGCTACAAGCAATGGTAAGATAGGAAAGTCGCTCTAATGCAACCTCTTCAGCGTGACAAGGACCAGTAATCACTCCAATATTGTAGTAGGGAATGTCATATTGAATATGAAAATGTTCGCCTACAATCAAACTGGTTTCGGGCACGATTCCTTTAATCGCAGAAAATATTATTTTTTCTTTTAAAGGAAGCGTTACTTTGGCTAGTTCACCCTCTAAAAAAGCAGACGGAATTGCAAAGATAAGATAGTCCGCATACGCTATCGCTTCATTAATATCTGAAGTAAGTATGAGTTTGTCTGTGTCAAATTCAACCGAACTTAAATAATTCGGGTTGTGTTTATAGGTTTTTAAGTGTTCGATAGCAGCTTCGTTTCTCATATACCAGCAAATTTCTTTCTGGTTCACACATAGCATTTTAGCGATAGCAGTTGCCCAACTTCCGCCACCAATTACTGCAAATTTTAATTTATCGGCCATTTTTTTATTAAATTTCATCAAAAGTACTCAAAATACTAGTAATTACACAAATTAATTTTAAAGCCGCATAAGAGAATGAAATGCTGTAACCATAGTAACGTTTTTTTTTTAGTTGTCTTTGGTATATCACACAATAAAGTGATAAAAGGTGCGTTCTAAAGTATTGATAGTTAAGTTTATAATTATTTTTGGTTTAGTTAGTTGTGTTTTTAGTTCACGAGAAGGCGTTTTACCAGTAGTAAAACGCCTTTTTTATGCTCTCTTCACTTTGTTTAGTAACTTTTCTTTACTATGTTTCGCACTTTTTCTGGTGTGATGTTTTGTTTTTCTCCCAAAGCTTTCCAACCTCTTTCTTCAAATCGAGTACCTATAAAATCGGCTGCTTTTGCGTAATCGTCTGTGTAATCGGATAGTCTGGTTTGCATGCCCATGGTGTGAAAAAAGGCGACTGTTTTCTGGATAGCTTCCTTGGCGATCTCGTCATCGGTTCCTTTTAAATTAAAAATTCGCTTCCCGTATTGTGCTAATTTTTCTTTTTTGGTTTCGAACATTTCTTGGTATAAATGCGGGCCAATAATTGCCAATGTTCTGGCGTGGTCTATGCCATATAGCGCTGTTAGTTCGTGGCCAATCATGTGTGTGGCCCAATCGCTTGGCACTCCTTTTTGAAGTAAACCGTTTAGCGCCATGGTGCAACTCCACATAAAGTTGGACGCCAAAGCATAATCTTCTGGATGGGTAATGACTTTTGGTCCTATTTCAAGTAATGTGCTCAAAATACTTTCGGCAATTCGATCTTGCAAATAACCGTCGTGCGGATAGGTCAAATATTGCTCTAGCACATGGGTATAGGCGTCTACCACTCCGTTTTGCAATTGTCTTGCAGGTAGCGAACGGATTACGGTAGGGTCACAAATTGAAAATTTCGGAAACAAAGCACTTCCACCGAACGATAATTTTTCTTGTGTTGCTTCGATGGTGACCACTGCGCCCGAATTCATTTCCGAACCTGTTGCAGGAATCGTAAGTACCGTTCCAAAGGGAATGACTTTACTCACATCTTTGAAAAGTACTCTCTTTTGCAAAATAGCAACGGGATCACCTTCAAAATGTGCTGCCGCCGAGATAAACTTGACCCCATCGATAACGCTGCCACCGCCAACAGCAAGAATAAAATCTATTTTCTCTGACTTGATGATAGCCACGGCTTTCATCAACGTTTCGAAATGCGGATTGGACTCGATGCCACCAAATTCGACTATTTTACGTTCTGGTAGCGCCGCTTTTACCTGTTCGTAAATGCCGTTTTTGAAGATACTGCCTCCGCCATAAGCAATCATTATTTTTGCCTCTGCGGGAATCAAAGTGCCTAGTTTTTCTATTTGCCCTTTACCGAAAATGTAATTTGTAGGGTTGTATAATTCGAAATTGAGCATGGTGCGTTTTTTTAAAATTAGATGCTAAGACATTAAGTTGTTGAGACGCTAAGCTTTTGAAAATTTATTTCCAAAGGTTTGTTGCTGACCTCTTTGGTCACTTAGTGCCTTAGCATCTTTTATCCTTCTTTTTATTTTCTAGAATTCAATTGTGCTAATAATTTGTCGGCTACTGCTTTTGAGGAAGCAGGGTTTTGGCCTGTTATCAACAATCCATCTTCTACTACATAGGAATTCCAGTCGGCTGCTTTGCTGTACATTCCACCATTTTTTTGCAACATATCTTCTACTAAAAACGGCACTATAGCGGTTAATCCTACGGCTGCTTCTTCGGAGTTGGTAAAACCGGTTACTTTTTTACCTTTAACCAAGAACTCTCCTTTTATTTTTACATTTTTTAATACTCCTGGAGCGTGACAAACAAATGCTACTGGTTTGTTTTGTGAATAAAAAGTAGCGATTAGATCTTCAGAGATTTTATCTTCAGCTAAATCCCACAAGGGTCCATGTCCTCCTGGATAAAAAACGGCATCATAATCTGACGGATTTATTTCGGATAATTTTTTGGTATTTTTTAGTTTTTCCAACAAGGCTGTATCTGCGTCAAAGCGCTTGGTGTCTTCGGTTGCTGAGGCTGGATCGGCGCTCTTTGGGTCTATCGGTGGTTGTCCGCCTAGTGGAGTTGCGATGTCTATTTGAATGCCTTGGTCTGCCAATGCGTAATAAGGCGCCGCCAATTCTTCGGTCCAAAAGCCTGTTTTTTCTCCGGTGTTGCCTAATTGATCATGACTGGTAACGATAAATACTACTTTTTTCATTTTTTTATTTTGTTTTTGAGCAGTTGCAACAAAGCAACCTAGGTTTAGGAATAATAAAGCGAATACAATTAATTTTTTCATGGTTTACATTTGTTTTCAGGCAAATTTATAGGTATTCTGGTATTAGTAAAAATAATTTAAATTATGTTTGCGATAAAAATATTTATATCATGGTTAATTTAGAATGGTATCGCACTTTTAAATCAGTCTACAAAAATGCTAATTTTTCACTTGCTGCCAAGGAGTTGTTTATTAGTCAGCCGGCGGTGAGTCAGCAAATTGCTATGCTGGAAGCGCATGTGGGGTACACGCTTTTTAACCGTAAGTCGAAAGGGGTCGAACCTACAGAGTACGCTAAGTTACTCAATAATTTGATCATAGATGCTTTAGATCGTTTAGAAAACGTAGAAAATGGATTTCGTGCTAAAGCCATCACCACCAATAGATTACTTTCTATTGGTGTTTCGAAACATTTAATGCGCTATTTTGGAGATGCTTTGGTAGCTAAGTTTGATTTTATTGACTTTAGTTTTGGTACTAATGATGTTTTGTTTGATTTGGTAAATTCTAAAAAACTTGATTTTGCTATTGTCACGCAGCAGTATGATACTTTTGATACTATTCAACAACATGTGGGGATGATAAAACAGGTGGTTGTGGCCTCGACCCAAATAGATGCCGAGGAAGTGAAGGATAAAATACGTCGCGAGGAGTTGGTTGCGATTGAAAATTGGTTAAACGAGCAACGATGGTACAGTCACGACTCGGGCATACCGCATATAAAATTATTTTGGTTGCATGTCTTTAATAAAAAACGCCCTGCTATTGTAGCGCATTACATCATTCCGTCAGAAAATGAAATGATGGAGATATTGGCACGCAATACAGGGGTAAGTATTGTTTGGGATTGCAATGTAAAAGAGAAAATCAAGAATAATGAATTGCAATTGATTTGGAATAGTCCCAAAATGCCTGCAACGCCAGTTTTTTTATTGTACGGTAAAAAAGAAACGCTAACCACTATGGCTCAAGAAGTAGCCTTGGTTTTGAAGGAGGTTTTGATGTGATTATTTCTTGTAGAAATTATTGTGATCCAGGTACTCCCAGACGGCATGAGGCAATAAGGGTCGAATGTTTTTACCTAATTTGATGGTATCTCGAATCAAAGTGGCAGAAATTTCTACCACAGGAGCATTGATGACATTGATTTTAGGATGGTTGATGAAGAGCGTTTTTTCAAGATCTGTATGATTTTCGACCGTTGCTTCTTTTGCCTCAATTCTGGGATAAACATAAATGGAATGGTGCGCTAGTATTGCTTCAAAATTTTTCCATTTGTGCAACGATTTCAAATTATCTTCTCCCATAATTAATGCAAATTCATCTTTAGGATGTTTTTCTTGCAGATGTACCAAAGTAGTGATGGTGTAATTGGGTTGTGGTAATTTAAATTCAATGTCGGAAGGCTTGATTTTAGGATAGGATGCTGTCGCCAAATGCACCATTTGCAAGCGATGGTAATCATCGAGCAAAGTATTTTTCTTTTTGAAGGGATTGTGCGGTGTTACAACCATCCAAATTTGATCCAAATCGGTATGCTCCGCCATGTGATTGGCAATGATTAAGTGTCCCACATGTATGGGATTGAAGGTGCCGAAATAAAGTCCGATTTTCATTTAACTTACTAACTACTAATTACTATTCAGAAACAAAATCCTTCACCAATTGATAGGCTTCTTCAAGCGCCAAGGGTAAGTCATAATTTTTGATAATAGTATCAAATTGTGGCGCTGTGGCCAATTCTACAGAAGCTTTGGCAATGCGCATGTTGATTTTATCTTCACTTTCGGTAGAGCGTTCTTTAAGTCGTCTTTTAAGCTCATCTACGCTGGGAGGTTTTACAAAAACAGCCAAAGTTTCTTCTGGAAATTTATGTTTGATTCGCAAGCCACCAGCGACGTCAATATCAAAAATCACATTTTTACCCAAGGCCCAAATGCGCTCTACTTCGCTTTTTAGTGTGCCATAAAAATTGTCGCGATACACTTCTTCCCATTCCACAAAATCCTCGCCTTTGATGTGGGTTTTAAATTGTTCCAAGGACATGAAATAGTAATCTTTGCAATCCACTTCTTCTCCGCGAGGTAATCGTGTTGCTGCAGATATCGAAAACTCTAAATTTAAATCTTGTTGTGCCAGTAAATGCCTAACTATTGTGGTTTTTCCCGAGCCAGAAGGTGCCGAGAATACGATTAATTTTCCTTTTTTCATTGTTTTATGCTTTTCCTACAAGTTTTTTTTAACCTGGAAGGGTAGGGTTTTAAAATGGGAAACCTGCAAGGATTTAAAAAAACCGTGCAGGTTTCTTTTACAGTACGTTTAATACTTGTTCTTTAATTTTTTCTAGCTCGTCTTTCATTTGAACGACTAATTTTTGCATTTGTGCATGATTCGATTTCGAACCCATAGTATTGATCTCGCGGCCCATTTCTTGGGTGATAAAGCCTAATTTTCTTCCATTAGCTTCTGTGCCTTCAATAGTTTCCAAGAAATAATCCAAATGGTTGGTCAATCGAACTTTTTCTTCGGTAATATCAAGTTTTTCTAGGTAATAAATAAGTTCTTGTTCAAAACGATTTTCGTCTACGTTTACTTGTAATTCGGCAATAGCAGTCTGCAAACGATCTTTGATGGCTTGCACGCGTTCGGGATCCAGGGCCAGGGCTTCATGCATGTATTGGCGTATGTTTCCGATGCGCAACTGGAATTCTTTTTCAAGAGACAGCCCTTCGTCTCTTCGGAAATTCAAAATATTGTGCAACGCTTCTTCAATTACGGTTTGGATTTCTTTCCATTCGTTTGGGTCAATTTCTTCGCGTTCTATTTTCATGGTATCGGGCATTCGCACGGCCATTTTCATCAATTCGGTTGCATCGGCATCGGGATACACTTCTTTTAATTGCTGGATGTAGGCTTTTACGATCGGGACATTCACTCGGGTAGAGGTTTGTTCGGCTGTGCTCTCGATATAAATTGAAAAATCTATTTTTCCACGTTCGAGTTTGGAGGCAATTTGGTTGCGTAACCCTAATTCCATTTCGCGGTACAAAGAGGGCATTCTAACGTTTAAATCTAAACCTTTACTATTCAAGGATTTTACTTCGATTGTGATTTTTTTGGCAGGCAATTGCAAGGTTGCTTTACCGAAACCGGTCATGGACTGTATCATATTATTTTCTAAATGTTTGCAAATATAAGGAAAAGATGTAAAGACAACAGCTTCAAAAAGGCTACTTCAAGCTGTAAAACTGCTATTGTAATTCGAAAAATGAGATTTTCAACCCTTTATTTTTTTGAAATGCTATTTTTTTTCAGCAACTGATGAAAATTTACTGATTAATATTCCGACTAATACTACAATATAAAATTGACCAATGATCCCGAATAAGGCGGTAAAAAGTTTGGTTTGATGATTGATAGGAACAATGTCTCCAAAGCCGATGCTCGTGAGTGTGATGGCACAATAATACACCATGTCACTAAAGGTGGCCATGGGGGACGATTGATCAATAGGGCGAAAGGAATGTGGGTTGTTGTTAAAATAATTCATCATTAGGAAAGTACTTATTTCAATGAGTAAAAGATAACCACAAATGGCAGCAGAAATAACGTGGCTATTGATATAAGAGGGATACATCAAAAATTTTAAAATTTCCCAAAACACAGAAATGAAGAAAATCATGTAGATTAAGTACAATACCGTTTTGTACAACGGATTTTCATTTACTGAGGGAATCGCAATGGTAATCAGCATAAAAAAAACCAAAAAAACGGTACGAATGCTAAGATGAAATTTTCCTTTTTTTGCAAAAATTCCCATACTTGTAATGCCTAATAAAAACATGTTGAACATCCATAAAAGCACTGGAAATTTTGCTAAATTTTCAAAAAATAACCCACTAAATAGATGAAGCACTAAGGCAAAGAGCAGCAAGTTGTACCGATGAAAATGTACTAATGATTTTAGTTTGTCCATATTGTGGCTTTTGTGGTGGTCAAAAAAGCATTTCTTTTTTATAAGAATGCTATTTGAATTTTTTTATACTTTTTAAAATTTACGCTGCAAACGCATCCAGATCTGGTTATAAAAATACTGTTTTTGTTGTATCTGTTGTGGTACTAAGTATCTAAAAATGAGTTAATTGTTTGTTTTTTTTGTTGGAGTTGCAAGCGTGACCAAATAAACTCCTGCAAATATGAAGAGTGCTGATCCAATTTTTATGCAATTCAGTTCGTCTTTCCCCAAGCCAATTGCAAATAATGTTGCAAAAAAGGGTTGTAAATAGATGAAAACAGCGACTGTGGTAGGTTTTAATTCTTTCATTGAAAGTAAATTGAGCAAATACGTTAAAAAAGTGGAAAAAACTACGACAAAACCTATTTTCCAATAAATAGCAACGGGGATTAGAGTCCAATTTACCACCATCAATTCGCCCCAGCCAAAGGGGAGGACCATCAAAAATCCAAAAAGATACATCCATTTTACAAAAGTAAAAGCGTGGTAAG
>JBOFUD010000039.1:0-28570 GCA_051652385.1 Flavobacterium sp. | reverse complement strand
GGATCGGCAAAAATATAATCGATTCTGGCGGGATAATAGCGAAAGGTGTAGGTTTGCCCAAAGCCTTGTCCTGCTTCTTCGAAAGTGTCGCGCAATTTACCTTTTACATTGCGATATACGTAAGAAAAGGCACTGTTATTTAAATCTCCACAAATAATTACGGGATGGTTTGCTGCTTTTCTGTGTTCGATAAAAATTTCGGCTTGCTCTTGCTGTTGTTTGAATGCTTTGCTGATGCGATAGAATAATTTTTGGGATTTTTGTTGATTGATTACTTCTATATTTTGAGAAATTTCGTGTACATCTGGCGAAATTTTTATGGATTGAAAATGAATATTGTATACGCGAATAATATCTTTTCCGCGTTTGATATCGGCAAAAATAGCGTTGTTATTGGAATTTGGAAAAACAATATTGCCTTGATTAACAATAGGAAATTTAGAAAAAATGGCTTGTCCGGTACGAATTTTATCGCCTTCGATAAAAATATAGCGATGCGGATACACTTTTAAATCAAGATTGCCATGATTGGAGTACTCTTGTATGCACAAAATATCGGGGTTATTTTGATTGATAAAAGCAAGAATTTCCTGTGGTATACCTTCCCGATCGATCCATTTGAACACATTAAACAAACGAACATTGTAACTCATGATCTTGAAATCCTTTGGGGAATCTAGATAGGGCTTTGTCGAAAATTTGTAAAATTTAGTAATAAAAGTGATTCCCATAAGCAAAACCAATCCCGACAGAATCATTCTTTTTTTGAACTGTAATGCCCAATAAATAAAAAACAAGCCGTTGAGTACAAAAAACACAGGCATAAACAAGGTGAAAACCGCCAAAATAGGAAATACTTTTGGGGATAAAAACGGGAATAAATAGGCAGTAAAGGTGAATACAGTGAGCACTATATTCAAAAAAAACATTGTTTTATTAAACCACGAAAGGTTTTTCATTTTTTGTACATTTCAGGTGTTTGGATTCGCATATATTTGAATCGTAACAAAATTATTTTCCGGCTTTGAATAAAAATTCTTTCTCATCGGCAGTAAGGCAATCATAGCCAGAACGACTGATTTTATCTAAAATTTCATCTATTTGTTGTTGTGTTTTGTCTTTGGTTACTATTTTGGAAGTACTCCGAGGCGCTTCTTTTTTAGCATAATTGACATGTACTTTTTTGAATGGATTTTTTTCTTTTTTGTGGAATAAACTCTTAAAAAAAGTAATTGTACTTGTGATTATTTTGCTTAAATCAGTACCCTTAACTAGAAATTTAATGAAGATAAATCCGAAAAAAGCACCTGCAAAATGCGAAATATGGCCTCCCATGTTTTCAACTCGAAATTGGAGCACGTCTAACAAAAGAACAAAGGCTGTAATATACCATAACTTTACTCTACCGAACAAGAACAACTGCACTTCCATGAGTGGTTGATACGTGGTAGTCGCCATTAAAACAGCGTAAATAGCAGCAGATGCCCCAACTATCAAAGAACTGTATTGCAAAAAGGTGTATGATAAAACGAAAACCACTCCCGAGAAAATAGCACTGAGTACATACAACCCAAAAAACTGTTTGGTGGTAAAAAAGGTCAGAAACAATTGGCTACAAAAGTGCAACACCAACATGTTGAAAAACAAATGACCTATTCCGTCATGAAAAAAAGCATACGAAAGATACGTCCACGGATGAGACAACGAAATGAGCGGATCTGAAGACAACGCAAGCCAATCAGGAAATAAAAAATACCCTAACTTAAATTGATAAAAAAAAGGTAAAGAAATTAGAAAAATGCCAACATTCCAGAAAATTAGCTGCAATGCGACATCTCCTTGACGGTAACGCGACTTTAAATCATCCAGTATATTCATACAATAGCTTTAAAAAATCAAAAATAGACAAAGCAATAAAAAAGACCTAACCTTTCATTAGTTCCAACGGTTTTTGTTGAATTGATTTTTTTTCCAATACCACATCATTAAAAAACCTAACAAAGCGCCACCCAAGTGTGCAAAATGAGCAATCCCAGAAGAGCCTCCAAAAATAGAACCTCCAGATACACCAGAATACAAGTCAATTAGCAACAACCCTGGTACAAAATATTTGGCTTTGATAGGAATCGGGATAAACAACAGAGCCAATTCAGCATTTGGAAACATAAACGCAAACGCTACTAATAAACCATAAATAGCACCCGAAGCCCCCACCATTGTGCCCATGTAGGCACTTATGAATTCTCTAAACTCAGTAACTGTTAACAATTCTTGCCATCTCGTATCCATTTTTCCTTCACTCAAAACTTGGAGAATCTCTGTTTTAGAAAAACCATTGGAGACCAGCGTATTTATGCCGTTTTCAAAGAAGTAATAATTAACTCCGGTATGCAGTAATGCAGCTCCTAAACCGCAGGAGATATAAAAAAATAAAAACTTTTTTCCTCCCCAAAAATGTTCTAAGGCAGATCCGAAGGAATACAACGCAAACATATTGAACAGGATATGCATCACATTGGGCAAAGGGGCATGCATAAACATATGGGTGATAATTTGCCACGAATGAAAATCAGGATTGCCAATATAATACATTGCCAATAAGCGATAGGCTGGTTCTCCAACAATCATAGAGCCAACATAAAATAACACATTGATAATCAACAATTGTTTAACGGTAGGAGTAATATTCATCATACAGCAAATTTTTTATCTAAATCTTCCACACGCATCGTGATAAAAGTAGGTTTATTAAAAGGAGAAACATTGGGTTCTTTACAAGCAAAAAGGCCATTGACCACATTTTCTTGTTCTTTTTCGGCTAAATAAGTACCGGTTTTCACTGCCAAACTTTTGGCCATCGACTTGGCAATAGTGTCGGTTTGACTGAAGCTGTTTTCTGGAATCCCATCCTGCAAATCAGCCAATAATTGTTCTATTACCAAAGTTACTTCACTTTCAGAAATGGTAACAGGAATACCCGAAATCACCACATGATCCGTTGCTGAGCCATCGAAAACAAAACCCGTTGCGGTCAATGTACTTTGTAATTCAGCGATTAAATATAATTCATCTTTCGAAAAAAACAAATTCAGCGGAAACAACAACTGTTGACTAGCCGCTTGGTGCATGGTCATATTAATGAGGAATTGTTCATATAAAATTCGCTGATGCGCACGTTGTTGATCAACAATAAGCATTCCAGATTTTATAGGCGAAACAATATATTTTTTATGAATTTGATAGGTTTTTTGAACGGCCTTCTCTACTTCACCTTCAGAAAACAACGAAGACGAGATCGTATCACTTTCGAAAGCCATACTGGAAAAGTGCTCTATTCCGGCTGTAGAATCTTGTTCTAAACCCACATACAAACTTTCCCAACTTGAAGTAGACTCCGGTTTTTTGTAGGTTGCAAAAGATTTTCGGGGAGCAGCTTCAACAGTTGCAAATGGGTTAAAATTGCCATTTACCTCAATAGTTGGAAACGAACCTTCGAGATCTTTAAAATGATAAGGTGTATCCAAATTGGCATCGCGATCAAAATCCAAAACAGGTGCTACATTAAACTGTCCCAAACTATGCTTGATGGCAGCTCTCAAAATAGCATACAAAGCATGTTCATCATCAAACTTAATTTCTGTTTTGGTAGGATGAATATTAATATCGATGGTGTTTGGTTCCACCTTTAGATATAAAAAATAACTGGGTTGTAAGCCATCTTTCAAAATACCATCAAAGGCAGCCATCACCGCATGATGCAAATATCCACTTTTTATAAATCGGTCGTTAACAAAGAAAAACTGTTCGCCTCTACTCTTTTTGGCAAATTCAGGCTTACTTACAAAACCCTGAATACTTACAATTTCGGTTTCTTCGTTTACCGGTACGAGTTTTTCATTAGTTTTACCAGCAAAAATGCCCACAATACGCTGGCGCAAAGTGGCCTGAGGCAAATTGAAAAGTTCGCTTCCGTTATGGTAAAATGTAAAATGAATGGAAGGGTGTGCCATAACCACCCGTTGAAACTCATCAACCACATGACGAAACTCAACGGTATCTGATTTTAGAAAATTACGACGCGCAGGAATATTAAAAAAGAGATTTTTTACCGCAAATGAAGTTCCTTTGGGTAAAACAGCCACTTCTTGTGAGACAAATTTGCTGCCTTCAATTACAATATGGGTCCCTAATTCCTCTTGGTCTTGTTTGGTTTTCATTTCTACATGCGCAATAGCTGCAATAGAAGCTAGTGCTTCTCCACGAAAGCCTTTTGTATTTAATGAAAATAAATCCTCTGCAAGCCTTATTTTTGAGGTGGCGTGGCGTTCAAAACACAAGCGCGCATCGGTAACGCTCATTCCAACCCCGTTATCAATGACTTGCACTAATGACTTTCCAGCATCTTTAATGATCAATTTAATATCGCTTGCTTTGGCATCGACGGCATTTTCCAGCAATTCTTTAACTACGGAGGCAGGCCGCTGCACTACTTCTCCAGCAGCAATTTGGTTGGCGACATGATCCGGAAGCAATTGAATAATACTCGACATTAAATTAGTTTGGTGTTAGATTATCGTTTTTGGAATATGAATTATATTCAAAGCCAAAGAGGACAAATTTAAGTAATTTCTATTAGGATTTTGCGCCAAAACACTCATAAAAAAATAAAAAACCTATACTTCAATTAAAAAAGTATAGGTGACATAGAAAGAGAAACTATCATGCTATTCTTCAAGTTGTAAGGGCTTGTCTTCGATTTGCAAAGCACCTGCCCCCAATAAATTCTGATGTTGAAATTGATGCGTCAAGCTCGCTTGATAACGAATGTACGCCATTTTTATAGCAGCAATGGCAGCCTCGGTTCCTTTGTTTCCATGAACTCCGCCACTTCTATCTATGGATTGCTGCATGGTATTATCGGTTAATACACAAAAAATAACCGGAATATCGGTTTGCACATTCAAATCTTTAATGCCTTGCGTTACGCCTTCACAAACAAAATCAAAATGTTTGGTTTGACCTTGTACCACGCAACCAATAACAATCACGGCGTCAACGTTCTGGGTTTGCAACATTTTTTTAGCTCCATAAATAAGCTCAAAACTTCCGGGTACATTCCAACGAATAATATGTTGAGCGGGAACTTGGTTTTCGATTAGGGCTTCTAAAGCTCCATTGTACAATCCTTCTGTTATGGTTTCATTCCATTCGGCCACTACGATTCCAAAGCGAAAGTCTCTTGCATCTGGAACGTCGTTTTTATTATAATCCGACAAATTTTTGTTTATGGTTGCCATTGTTTTTTTTTACTTTAAATTAAATCCTTGATGAGCTATACTTATTATTTAATGAATCTTGGCAAAAAGGCACCTTGCTACTCTCTAGCCCCGATGGGAGGGAATATCCTTTTATATATTGCAGTTGGGCTGATAAAACATAACCGCAATACATAAAAGATAGGAAGGACAGCGGGACGATACTTGCTGGCATTCGTCTGACTACTGCTCCAAATAAATAGGTAAATATAAGTATAAAAAAAGAGGTTAGAAATTAAAATATTCAAAATTTAACTTGAACTTTTTTGATTTCTAACCTCTTACTTTTGTAAAAATAAGTGTTTTTCTTATTGTGACAATCCGATTAAACCATCAACTGAAGCCGCTTCAGGAGAAGCATCGTAATTATCTTTAATCTCTGTAAAATATTTCAAAGCATCCTCCTTTTTTCCTAAACTTAGTGCCGTTTTTCCAGCTTTCATCAAAAAGCGTGGCGTGGTAAAATCGTTTTTATTGCTTTCGGCAGCTTTTACATAAAAACCTAGCGCCTCTTGAGCTTTATTGGTTTGTGAATAGGCATCACCAATAGCTCCTGTGGCCAGGTTACTTAAGATAGCATCTTTCGAGCTAAATTTTTCTAAATAACTAATTGCTTCAGCGTATTTACCGGTGTTTAAATAAGCCATACCTGCATAATAATTGGCTAAATTGCCCGCATCTGTTCCTGAATATTCATCGGCGATTTTCACAAAGCCGAATTTGCCTTCTGAACCGTTTAGGGCTAATTTGTACAAGGAATCACTAGCTACCCCATCGGTTGCTTTTTGAAAGTTTTGTTGCGCTACAAACATTTCACTGGCTGCTTCTTCTTCTTTTGGAGAAGCAATAAATTTTTGATACGTTAAGTATCCTACAGTTACAAGAGCGATACCAGCAACAATTCCGATAATAGTTTTTTGATTTTTGGCAACAAAATCCTCTGTTTTGGAAGCAGTTTCGTCTAATTTTGAGAAAACCTCGGCGGTAGCGCTGTCTTTTTCGTCAATTTGAACTTCTTCGATTGAATCTTTAACTTCTTTCTCTTTTGGTGTTTTATATCCTCTTTTGCTGTAAGTAGCCATTTAAATTTAATTTAGTGAGTCGCAAAAATAAAATTTTTATTGAAACCTACGTATAAAAATTTGATTTTATATTGTCTTTTCACCACATTACGGTTTCAATCCCCGAAAACACGGATAATATCGATAATTTTCAATAATTTGCACCCCTTTAAACTAGACCTCAAAAAAGAGGTTATTGCCAACAAAAGGGAAGCTTACACATGTATTTAAAAAAAATTTCTTTATTCAATTATAAAAATTTTGGCGAAGCTGAATTTGAATTTGACAACAAAATCAACTGCTTTGTTGGCAAAAACGGCATTGGCAAAACCAACGTTCTCGACGCCATTTACCACTTAGCTTACGGTAAAAGCTATTTTAACCCATTAGCAGTGCAAAATATTAAGCATGGCGAAGATTTTTTTGTGATTGATGCTTTGTTTGAAAAAAACGATCGTACGGAGCAGATTGTTTGCAGCATTAAAAAAGGACAGAAGAAGATCCTTAAGCGAAATGGTAAAGCCTATGATAAATTTTCGGATCATATTGGTTTTATTCCGTTGGTTATTATTTCGCCTGCCGATCGCGACCTTATTATAGAAGGCAGCGAAACTAGGCGTAAATTTATGGATAGCGTGATTTCGCAATTGGATTCCAGTTATTTACAACAATTGATTCAGTACCAAAAAACGATCAATCAGCGCAATGCTTTGTTGAAATATTTTGCTTTGAATCATGTATTCGACAACGATACTTTATCGATCTACAACGAGCAATTGGACGGTTTTGCGGCATCCCTTTTCCAAAAAAGGAAAGTATTTATTGCCGCTTTTTTACCCATATTCAATAAACATCATCATGCTATAACCGGAAGCGCCGAGCAAGTGCAACTGGTTTACGAAAGTCACCTTTACGAAAATACTCTTTTGAGGTTGCTGCAGGATAATTTAGCCAAAGATCGTGCGCTGCACTATACCAGCGTGGGCATTCATAAAGATGATTTGTCGTTTGAAATAGATTCATTCCCTATTAAAAAATTTGGTTCGCAGGGCCAACAAAAGTCGTTTTTGATTGCATTGAAATTAGCACAATTTGACTTTTTGAAGCAACAAAGTGGTGTGAAACCAATTTTGCTTTTTGATGATATTTTTGATAAATTAGACGAATCAAGGGTAGCAAAAATAATCGATATGGTCAAAGACGATTCGTTTGGGCAACTTTTCATTTCAGATACGCATCCAGAACGAACAGAAACCATCATTCAATCAACCTATCAAACCTATACTGTATTTAAATTATAGGCGATCAAAAAACAAAACAGCTTTTGAAGGCACAATGTAATAGAACTCCTTTTTAATCAAAACTTCAAAAACAAATAATTCACAACCGTCATAAAAAAAAGGCACACCCATGAAAAATAAATTAATTATCGCTTTTTCAACGCTCATTTGCTTTGTATCTTGCCAAGGACAAACCACCGAAAAAACACAAATTATTCCAGCAATCGAATTTGCTGAAAAAATCAAAAACACCCCAAACGCACAAATTATTGACGTAAGAACACCTCAAGAATTTACCGCAGATCATCTAGAAAATGCCCAAAATATTAATTGGTTGGACACCGAATTCGCACCAAACACCAACAAATTAAACAAAACAAAGCCCGTTTTTATCTATTGCAAAGCCGGCAGTAGAAGCCATAAAGCAGCAGCAAAATTAGAAGAGCTTGGTTTTGTTGCTATTTATGAATTGCAAGGAGGAATCCTAAAATGGGAAGCTGATGGGCTAGCAAAACCAAGCAACAAACGTATCGGAATTAATCGCGAGCAGTTCGATGCCTTTCTTCATTCTGAAAAAAAAGTATTGATCAATTTTTTTGCCCCTTGGTGCGCGCCATGCAAGAAGATGGAACCTTTCATCCTCAAAATGCAACAAGACATGAAAAACAAAGTTATCATTGTGCGACTCAATGCCGATGAAAACAAAACCATCATGAAAGAGCTAAAAATCGAGGAATTACCAACGCTTTTACTTTATGAAAACAACAATTTAAAATGGCAAGGTAGCGGATTTATTAGCGAAGAAGATTTGAAAAAACAAATACAGTAACCATGGTTTCTACAAATACAATACATTTTTTGCAAGACTTAAAGGCCAACAACAACAGAGAATGGTTTTTGGACAACAAAAAGCGCTATGAATCGGTAAAAAAAGAATACTATCAACTCACAGCCGATCTACTAGACTGCATGAAGCCTTTGGACCCGGCGCTTGAACTTCTAGAAGTAAAAAATTGTGTTTTCAGAATTAATCGCGACATTCGTTTTTCAAAAGACAAAACACCCTACAAAACCCATTTAGGAATTTGGCTTTCTGGTGGTGCAAAAAATGAAGAAACCGCGGGTTATTATTTACAGATAGACACCGAAAACCCTTTTGTTGGCGGCGGATTATACTGCCCACAACCCCAACAAGTTCAGAAAATAAGAAAAGAAATCAACTTTTTTTATGATGATTTGATAGAAATAACCAACCAAAAAGAATTCGTTTCTACTTATAAAACACTGAACCGTGACGCAAATTCCACGTTAAAAAATCCACCAAGAGGTTATGAAAAAGACAATCTAGCTATCGAATTTTTAAAACTCAAAAGCTATACCGCAACCGAAAATTTTTCGATACAATTGCTCACTCAAAAAGATTTTATCCCCTTAATGGCACAAAAAATGATCACCCTAAAACCATTAAACACCTTTATCAATAGAGCACTCGAAACAGAATAAATACCGTATTTCTCAAATAAAAAAAACAAACATTATGGAAATCCTTTCCAATTTTTCATTAAAAAAACACAATACTTTTGGCATAGAAGCCAAAGCCAAACAGTTCGTTGCCGTTACCAACATTCAAGAACTGCAACAAATACTAGCCACACATCCCAACGAAAAAAAATTCATACTGGGTGGCGGAAGCAACATGTTACTGACCCAAGACATAAATGCTTTGGTGATACATATTGACTTGAAAGGAAAAAAAATAATCGATTTTAATGATGATTTTGTTTGGATACAAGCCCAAGCCGGCGAAAACTGGCACGAATTGGTACTTTGGACCATTGATCAAGATTTTGGAGGCCTCGAAAACATGTCCTTAATTCCAGGAAATGTGGGCACGACACCCGTTCAAAACATTGGCGCTTATGGCACCGAAATCAAAGATACCTTTGTTTCTTGCAACGCTATGAACATCGAAAGTCAAGAAATCAAGCGTTTCACCAATGCCGATTGCCATTTTGGATACCGAGAAAGCATCTTTAAAAACGAAGCAAAAGACCAATTTATCATCACAAGCGTGGTTTTCAAATTGACCAAAAAAAATCATAAAATCAATATTTCCTACGGGGATATTGCAGGCGAATTAACCAAAAATAATGTTACAAAACCAACCTTAAGAGATGTAAGCAACGCGGTAATTACCATTCGAAAAAGCAAATTACCCGATCCAAAAGAACTGGGAAACAGCGGTAGTTTCTTTAAAAACCCTATCATCCTAAAATCTGATTTCGAAATCATACATAAAAAATTCCCTGAAATGCGTTTTTTCGACATTTCACCAACCGAGGTAAAAGTACCCGCAGGATGGCTAATCGAACAAGCCGGATTTAAAGGAAAACGCTTTGGCGATGCGGGAATTCACAAAAACCAAGCCCTCGTTCTGGTCAATTACGGCAACGCGACCGGCCAAGAAATTGTGGCGGTTTCCAAAAACATTCAGCAAACCATTTTCAACACTTTCGGCATTCACATTGAAGCCGAAGTGAATATCATTTAAAAAGTTTTAAAAAGCAGAAGAGAAACAAATGGCAGTTCCTCTAGGCATGGATTCCTGCTCTACGCTATATCTTTTGTTTCGCTACCGCTGCACAAAAGGATGCCGCTTCGATCAGGACTAAAGAGTTACACAGGCATTTTTGAAAACATCCAAAAATCTCAAAAAAATGTATACACCCGCTATATACCAATTCACAAATCCCGAAAGCATTCGGAGCTTTCTCCAAGAAAATGCTTTTGGCATCCTGATTAATCAAACCAACGGAAAATTGTGGGCCACTCACATCCCGATGGAATTGGATTATAACAGCGAAGGAAAAGAAATTTTGCACGGACATCTCTCCAAAGAAAATCCACAAGGCACCACTTTTGAAGATAATTCCGAAGTTTTGGCCATTTTTACGGGTCCGCACGCTTACATTTCGTCTTCTTGGTACGACCACGAAAACGTGCCCACTTGGAATTACTCAGCTGTTCATGTGTACGGAAAAATTAAAATCATTCACGGACAAGCCGTTATTGATTCTCTAACAAAATTGGTAGACAAATACGAACAAGCCTCAGCCTGTCCGGTAAAAGTTGGTGAGTTATCTAAAGCTACGATGCGACAAACCAGAAGCATACTAGCCTTTGAAATTGAAATCACTAAAATTGAAGCGACACAAAAAATGTCACAAAACCGTGACGATCACAATTACAAAAACATCATTCAGGAATTAGAAAAAAACCAAGCTCCCTCAGCTATTGCCGTGGCTGAGCAAATGAAAAAAATAAGAAAGTAAACAGGTGTTTTTATGGAAAGTTACCAATTGATAAGTAACTTTGCACTCAGTTAAAAAAAATCCAAAAGCCTAATGTTTTTATATCTACTATACTTTTTTATCGCAATTATTATAATACAATTCGCTTATTATATAGGTATTTTTAGCAAATTTACCTTTGCAAAACCAGTAATCACATCATCAAAAAACATCCCCATTTCAGTAATAGTTTGTGCTAAAAACGAAGAAAATAACGCAAAAGAATACCTTCCTATTTTAACACAGCAAGACTACCCTTTTTTTGAATTAGTGCTGATAGACGATGCCTCAAGCGACGAAACTTTGGAAGTATTTGAAACTTTTGAGCAACAATATTCCAATATACGCTTGGTTAAGGTTAAAAACAACGAAGCCTTTTGGGGTAATAAAAAATACGCCCTAACCCTTGGCATCAAAGCCGCGAAGTATGAACATTTATTATTCACAGATGCCGATTGTTTTCCGCTTTCAAAAGATTGGATAACCAACATGGCGGGACATTTTGATCGAGAAAAAAAAATAGTTTTAGGGTATGGAGGTTACACCAAAATTGCAAATTCGTTTTTAAATAAAATTATCCGATACGAAACAGTCTTAACGGCTATTCAATATTTTTCTTGGGCAAAAATAGGAAAACCGTACATGGGAGTTGGCAGAAATTTAGCCTATAAAAAGGAAGTTTTTTTCAATGTAAATGGTTTTATCAATCACATTCAAGTGCGCTCAGGAGACGACGATTTGTTTATTAACCAAGCGGCTACCTCAGAAAACACTACGATAGCATACGCACCAGAAAGCTTTACCTATTCAGAACCTAAAAAAACGTACAAAGAATGGTTCCATCAAAAAAGGAGACATATTGCCACTGCACAACACTATAAAATGAGCGACCAAATTCAGTTGGGCTTGTTTTATGCTACACAGTTATTGTTCTTACTATTTGGCGTGGTTTTACTGGCTTTTCAATACCAATGGATCATTGTTTTGAGTTTAATAGCAGTTCGTTATCTTTTTGCTTGGATAAGTTTTGGATTAGGTGCCAAAAAACTAAAGGAAAAAGACATTATTTATTGGTATCCTTTACTCGAAATATGGCTCATATTCATGCAAATTAATATCTTTATTACCAATATTTTCTCAAAACCCGTACATTGGAAATAAACAAAAAAATTGAAAAAGCGAAAAATGGTGATCAAGTAGCTTTCACGTTCTTGTTGGATCACTTTTGGAATGAAGTCTATGGTTTCATGCTCAAAAGAACCGAAAATGAAACTACTGCTGAAGATGTAACTATTGAAACTTTTTCAAAAGCCTTTGACAAATTAAGTACCTACAATAGCGAATTTCAATTCAACACTTGGCTTATTGCTATTGCAAAAAATGTCCATATTGATTTGTTACGCAAAAAGAAATCAAACCTTTTTGTAGCCATAACCGATGAACAAGATCGACTCGCACTAAATATAGCCGACACAACCCCCTCCGCGGAAGACAAATTAATAACCGAACAGAATTTATCGCGTTTGCTGCAATTCATCAAAGAATTAAAACCACACTATCAAGAAGTCATTCAATTGCGATATTTTCAAGAATTAAGCTATCAAGAAATTGCCGATAAAATTAATGAACCCATAAGCAACGTAAAAATCAAACTACTTCGCGCCAAAAAATTATTAGCCGAAATCATTCAACAACCTCGCTAAAAAAAACGCAAAAGCAAAACACTTATTATTGTTCAGCAAAAAAGCCAAATACTTGTGAATATTTTTATTATTTAACATAATAATAAACACATTGTAGTCGTTAATACACAAAAACGATGCTTATGACACTATAGTTACTTAACCTCTAAAACTATACACCATGTCAAAATTAAGTATTTACGAAAGCGGCTGGATTGATTTTGTTTTTGCAGACAGAAACAAAAATTACGGGGCCTACAAATTGCGACAAGAAAGCACCAAAAACACTGTATCAGCCTTTGTACTTGCAGTGACTATACTCGCAACAATTGGTAGTATAATATTAACCTACAACAAACTCAGTCCAAACATCATGGTACCAACAACAATTCCTGAATTTGTTGTACGCCCTATCAATCTAAATAAAATCACACCCGTAACCACAAAAAAACATGCTGCAAAAACCAAGCTTCCAATAGCAAAACCTTCCGTCGTAACACTGATTAGAAGTCACCAAATGACCAATCCGGTAATTGTGTCTGCCAATGCTGCACCTCCCGAGGTTCCGAAAAACGAGGAATTCTCGGTACCCAGCGGGACTGCTTCAAATGACAAATTTCTGAGTGGCAACGAAAGCACAGAAACACAAGGGGTAACAAGCGAGACTGAAAGCAGCAACACCAATATCATGACTGCTTCAATGCTCGACAAAGCACCAGAATTTCCCGGCGGTATGAAAAATTTCTATAGTTATGTGGGCAATAATTTTACAAAACCCGAAATTGAGGGATATGCAACCATGAACATTATAATCTCTTTTATAATTGAAAAAGACGGCAGCATATCAGCTATTCAAGTAGTAAAAGATCCTGGTTACGGATTAGGAAAAGAAGCGACTCGTGTTTTAAAATCATTAAAAACAAGATGGACTCCAGGCATACTACATGGAAAACCCGTGCGAACCGCTTACACTTTACCCATAACCATTAAAGCAGAATAGTTAAAAAAAAGAAGAAACTCTATTTCTGCTTTTTTTATCTCAAATTGACCTGAAAACTCATCTGTTAACTTCTTTTTTTCAATGCAACTTTGCCTTATCTTTGTGCTTCCTAAAAATAAAAATATGGAAACTACAATAGAGAAAACATTACCTGTAGGAAAACCAAAATGGTTAAAAGTTAAACTACCTATCGGGCAAAAATATACAGAATTACGAGGATTAGTCGACAAGTACAGCCTTAACACTATTTGTACCTCGGGTAGCTGCCCAAATATGGGAGAATGCTGGGGCGAAGGCACCGCTACTTTTATGATCTTAGGCAACATTTGCACGCGCTCTTGTGGCTTTTGTGGCGTAAAAACAGGTAGACCTGAAACCATAGATTGGGATGAACCCGAAAAAGTGGCTCGATCTATCAAAATCATGAATATCAAACATGCCGTAATCACAAGTGTAGACAGAGACGACGTAAAAGATGGCGGATCCATTATTTGGAATGAAACTGTAAAGGCAATTCGAAGAATGAATCCCAATACGACCCTAGAAACACTAATTCCTGATTTTCAAGGCATTGAAAAAAACATAGACCGCATCATAGAAGCCAATCCCGAAGTAGTATCACACAACCTTGAAACGGTACGAAGATTAACTCGAGAAGTTCGCATACAGGCAAAATATGACAGGAGCCTCGAAGTCTTGCGCTATTTGAAAGAAAAAGGAATCAAAAGAACAAAATCAGGCATCATGTTAGGTCTTGGGGAGCAAGAGGAGGAAGTGCTGCAGTCGTTAAAAGATCTTCAAGAAGCTAATGTTGATATTGTAACAATTGGTCAATACTTACAACCCAGTAAAAAACACCTTCCGGTAAAAGAATTTATTACCCCAGAACAATTTGCCAAATATGAAGCGTATGCACTAGCACTAGGCTTTAGACATGTAGAAAGTGGCCCACTAGTTCGCTCTTCTTACAAGGCACAAAAACATATTTTATAAATAAAACACCCTATTCTACTTAACCAAAAATAAACCCATTTACTTGAAAACAAGAATTGCTATAAATGGCTTTGGCCGCATAGGTCGAAACTTATTTCGACTTTTGCTGAATCATCCCACGATTGAAGTAATTGCTATTAATGATATTGCAGATGTAGCCACCATGGCTCACTTGATAAAATACGATAGTATTCATGGCGTTTTAGCTGAAAAAGTAAGCCATGATGCTACCGGACTTTTAGTCGCGGACAAACATTATTTATTTTTTAACGAAAAAAACATTCCCAACCTCAATTGGAAAAAACACACGATTGATTATGTGATTGAAGCCACAGGTAAATACAAAACCTACGACGAAATCAATGCCCATATATTAGCAGGAGCAAAAAAAGTTATATTGTCAGCACCAGCAGAGGTAGAAACCATAAAAACAGTCGTTTTAGGAGTAAATGAAAGTATTTTGGATGGATCAGAAACCATACTATCCAATGCAAGCTGTACCACCAATAATGCCGCACCCATGATCAAAATAATTGAAGAATTATGTGGTATTGAGCAAGCATACATCACAACGATACACTCTTATACAACAGATCAAAGTCTGCACGATCAGCCCCATAAAGACTTACGACGAGCCCGAGGAGCAAGCCAATCGATAGTACCTACAACTACAGGAGCAGCCAAAGCACTCACCAAAATTTTCCCGAATTTGGACGGAAAAATAGGTGGCTGCGGCATACGGGTCCCAGTTCCGGACGGCTCCTTGACCGATATAACTTTCAATGTTAAAAGAGCTGTCACTATTGAAGAAATTAATGCCGCTTTCAAAAAAGCCTCTCAAAACGAACTGAAAAACATACTCGATTATACGGAAGACCCTATTGTGTCAGTAGACATTATTGGCAATACTCATTCCTGCCTTTTTGATGGACAATTAACCTCCGTGATCGATAAAATGGTAAAAGTAGTAGGCTGGTACGATAACGAAATTGGATATTCTTCTCGGATAATTGACTTAATAATGCGAACCAGATAGCAAAAACAGATGAATTCAAAACTTCACTACCTACTCTTTTTTTTATTCGCAAATAGTTTTTATCTGTTCTCGGCTTCGCAACGCATTGACAGTGTTGCATACTATCAAAATTTATCAAATTATAATATTAAAATTCGCAATTACGAAAAAGCGATAAATTTTGCTTCAAAATCACTCAGATATAGCCAATCTACCCAAAATATTACCGCTCAAATTGTACAACATTTTGCAATTGGCAAACTCTTTTTTGACTTAAAAGAATTCAACCAAGCACTTCCTTATTTTGAGCAAAGCTTCATGTTGAATACCAAAATACCAGCAAATTCACTAAAAGTTAATGCCTGTTATTATATAGGCTTTTGTTCCCTTGAAAATAAAGAATGGCTCAAAGCGGCAGTCTATTTTTCTAAAGCAGATCAGCTTGCTACCACCGAAAAATGGATGCAAAAAAAAGTAAATTTATTACTTCTACGCAAAGCAAAAGCCTATTTTAAAGCAAACCAACTCCAAATTGCCGAGATAAATTTCAACCGCGTGTTGGCACAATGTGATCCCAATTCCGAAAAAAGTAACATTGAAGAAGTGTACCTGTACACTGGAATTATTGCATTAGAAAATAAGAATTTTGCTTCCGCCCAAACACTACTTGATGCAGCACTTTCAACCAACGTACACACAAAAAATCTTAAAAATAAAGAAATCATTTTATTGAATCTCAATAAATGCTTTAAAGGCATGCATAATTATGACCGAGCCTACTCTTATTTAGAGGAATATCATCTACTTAAAATCCACTTATCTCAAAAAATAAATGCCGAACAAAATGCTGAAAACTTCAAAAAATTCAAACTTGAAGAAAAATACAAAGCATTAATCGAAAAAAATAAAGAACGACAGAAGATAGCGGATAATAACAAATATTCAAAAGTGATTAATATATTAGCACTTGCTTTGATTTCAATTTTATCGTTATTAAGTTTATCCTTATACAAAAACAACATTATAAGAACAGAGACTAATACCATTTTAAAAGAAAAAAATCAAGAACTACTTATTGCTAAAAACAATGCCGAAAAAGCATCCAAAGCGCGATCTGAATTCTTATCGACAGTTAGTCATGAATTAAGGACTCCACTCAACGCCATCAACGGAATCGCGCATTTGCTGTTGGAGGAAAAACCAAAAAAATCACAACTAAAATACTTAGCTTCTCTTCAATTTTCGGGCAACTACTTGGCCACTTTCATCAATGAAATACTTGAAATTAACAAAATTGACGCCAATAAAATCGAGTTAGAATCGATTTCTTTTCATTTAAAAGATTTACTATCCAATATTCAAAGCTCTCTCAATAAATTTGCATTGACCAACAACAACGAATTTATTCTTGATTTTGACGAAAAAATTCCGCTTTACTTAATTGGAGATCCAACAAAACTGTCACAAGTCTTTTTGAACTTGATCAATAATGCGCTAAAATTTACCCATAACGGCAAGGTTACCATCTCCGCTCATTTACTTGAAAAAAATAACGATACCACAAAGATTAACTTTCAAATTATAGATACAGGAATAGGCATCCCAGAAGAAAAATTAGAATTGGTCTTCGAAAATTTCTCTCAAGGTTCTGTTGAAATCAACAGGAAATACGGCGGCACAGGACTTGGACTTACCATTGTAAAAAAACTAGTAAAAGTCTTGGGCGGAAAAATAAAACTTGTGAGCGAAGAAGGAAAGGGTGCAACTTTTTCATTCGCATTACCTTTCAAAATTGCCGAAAACAAAGATGAGACCATTGAAAAAACTGTTAATTATTGCGATGAACAGTTTAAAAGCAAAAAAATACTTTTGGTAGAAGACAACAAAATAAATCAAATGATTACCAAGAAAATGCTTGAAAACAAGGGAATCATTTGCATCGTAATCGATAACGGAGAGGGTGCCGTTCAGCTTATGAACGATCCCGAACATGAATATGATTTGGTATTAATGGACGTTCATTTGCCCGGAATAAATGGCACAATCGCAACACAACAAATTAGAACTTTTGACAGTAAAACGCCCATAATTGCACTAACCGCAATTTCTTTGGATGAAAACAGAGAAATGTTACTTTCTTACGGAATGAATGACGTGATTACCAAACCATTCATCCCAGAAGAATTTTATACTGTTATTTCAAAATACGTGTAACCTAGTAAGTCATTATTAATTCTCTAATTAGTTGCCTCACTTTGGGCTCAGCTCCTTTGGCAGCCTCGAGTACTTCATCATGCGAGATAGTATCGATGCTGTCTGCGTCGCCCATATCGGTAATTACCGAAATTCCGAACGTTTCCACTTCCATGTGCCGCGCTACAATCACCTCGGGAACAGTGGACATTCCAACACAATCCGCACCCAAAATCTTAACCATTTTATATTCTGCTAAAGTTTCAAAAGTTGGTCCTTGTAGGCCTAAATAAATTCCGACATGCGCTTTTATATTCAATTTTGCGGCCAATTCTGTAGCATGAGCCATCATTTTTCTACTGTAAGGCTCGCTCATATTTACAAAACGAGGACCAAAACGTTCGTCGTTTTTCCCACGCAGCGGATGCTCAGGCAAAAAATTAATATGATCCTTAATAATCATGATCGATCCCACATTAAAAGCAGGATTAACCCCTCCAGACGCATTAGAGACAATCAGTTTTGAGATACCTAAATACTTCATCACACGCACAGGAAAGGTAACTTCTGTCATAGAATAGCCTTCATAAAAATGAAAACGTCCTTTCATAGCCACTACTTTTTTGGCGCCAATTGTCCCAAAAACCAAAGCGCCATGATGCCCTTGAACGGTTGATACAGGGAAATTTGGAATATCCTCATACAACAAGGTATACTCAACAGTCATTTCTTCTGTAAAACTCCCCAAACCTGAACCTAAAATAACGCCATATTCAGGAGTAAAATTGATTTTATTTTGAATAAAACTAACGGTTTCTTGTACTTGTTCCCACATAATCTAAAATTGTTTGTATAAATTCCTTTTCATTATTGATAAAAGAACTTCGTATTGGTAAATAATATATTTGCTTCGAAAGAATCGAATCTTTTAATCGAACATAATCCTTTTCGGTAGTAATAATCTTTCTACCCTTGGCTTGCTTTTGAATATTTTCAATATCGCTTTCGCTAAAATGATGATGATCTGGAAAAGTCAAACACACATCATTTTCTTTCTTAAGATATTCAAAAAAAGAAGCTGGCTTTGCAATTCCAGCCAAAAGTAATCTTGACTCACCATCCAATTCCCACGTTTTCAAAATTGAATCTTCAGAATAAATCGAGTCTTCATAATCAATAAAGGTAAAATATAAATGTTGATTTTCTTCTAATTTCAAAGCTAATTTAATAGTTGCTTGTGCTTCCAACGAAAGATTTTTGGGACATTTGGTAACTATAACTACCGCTGCTCTTTTGGCTCCACTCCTACTCTCCCGCAAATTTCCGGTTGGCAACAAATAATCATTGGCATACAAATCGCCGTAAGAGGTGAGTAAAATATAAAAACCCGCTTTTACTTTGCGGTGTTGATAGGCATCGTCAAGCAAAATCACCTCAGGTTTTGTGGTTTGCGATACTAATTGTTCTATACCGTTTTTTCGATTAGCATCTACGGCAACTTGAATAGAGGGGAATTTATGAAAAAACTGAAAAGGCTCATCGCCCAAAATAGCCGCATTGACATTCGCGTTGGCCAAAACATACCCTTTGGATTGCCTTTTGTACCCACGACTCAAGGTCGCCACTCGATATTTACTTGAAAGTAACCGAATCAAATATTCAATTTGAGGTGTTTTGCCCGTTCCGCCAACACTTAAATTACCCACTGCAATAATGGGCAATGGGAAGGAATAGGATTTTAAAAATCCAACATCAAAAAGAAAATTTCTAATAGTGGTAATAACACCATATACAATGGCCAATGGAAATAACAAGGTTCGCAGTAACTTCATAATACGAAATTAGAACAAAATATTAAAATAATAAGGTATTCTAAACAAATATGTCCATTCAGTCTACTGTCATAATAAAACTAAAAAAAACTAAAAAACCGTATCTTTGTTAGCGATTTCAAGCACTGACAACCTTTACCTAAACTCCAATTTTGAACATAATACAATTTAAGCATGAAAATAAAACAAATCCTATCAATACTTGAAGAAATGGCGCCGCTAGGCTATGCAGAAGATTTTGACAATGTAGGTTTACTCGTTGGCGATCAAGAAACCGAAGCTACAGGTGTTTTGGTGTGCCACGACGCTTTAGAAAATGTAATTACCGAGGCGATCAGTAAAAAATGCAACTTGGTGGTTTGCTTTCACCCAATTCTTTTTTCAGGAATTAAAAAAATAACAGGCAAAAATTATGTTGAAAAAGCTATTCTTAAAGCCATTAAAAATGACATTGCTATTTATGCCGTGCACACCGCCTTAGACAATCATCCTGAAGGTGTAAACCAAATTTTTAGTGAGGCGTTAGGCCTAAAAAACACGAAGGTTTTGATACCAAAACAAAATTATATTCGCAAATTGGTGACCTATACCATTCGCGAAAATGCCGATGCCGTTCGCAACGCCTTGTTTCAAGCGGGAGCCGGAAGTATTGGTAATTATGACAATTGTAGTTTCAATTCAGAAGGAACTTTTACCTATCAAGGCAACGAAAAAAGCAATCCCGTTGTGGGAGAAAAAGGCGTTTTATCTACAGGAACCGAAACTAGAATCGAAGTAGTTTTTGAAAAACATTTGCAATCCAAAATTATCAAAGCCTTATTTAATGCACATCTCTATGAAGAAGTAGCTTATGAAATTTTAGATTTACAAAATAATTATCAAAAAATTGGTCTCGGAATGATTGGAGAGCTTAGAACTACAATGGATGAATTGCCTTTTCTGAATTTTGTGAAAGAAAAAATGCAAGCCCAAGGCATTCGACATTCAGAATTTTTAGGGCGTCCGATAAAAAAAGTAGCCGTTTTGGGTGGAGCAGGAAGTTTTGCTATCCAACAAGCCATTCAAGCGGGAGCCGACGCTTATTTGACCGCCGATTTAAAATACCATCAGTTTTATGAAGCCGAAAACCGACTGCTTTTGGCTGATATTGGACATTTTGAAAGTGAACGCTATACAAAAAATTATATTGTTGAGTATCTTCGAAAAAAAATCCTTAATTTTGCACTCAATTCGCTACCAAGCGGTATCGTTTTATCAGAAGAAAATACAAATCCAGTTAAGTACTTATAGAATATGGCTACTACGAAAGAATTAAGTGTTGAAGAAAAGTTAAGAGCAATCTACGATTTACAACTTATCGACTCAAGAATTGACGAAATTAGAAACGTAAGAGGAGAACTTCCTTTAGAAGTAGAAGATTTAGAAGACGAAGTTGCAGGTTTAAGCACCCGTACTGAAAAATTAAAAGCAGATCTTGAGGTGATCGAAGACTTGATCAAAGTAAAGAAAAATGCCATTGATGAGCATAAAGATGCTATCAAAAAGTACACAAAACAACAAGAAACAGTTCGTAACAACAGAGAATTCAATTCTTTGACAAAAGAGGTAGAATTTCAAGAATTAGAAATTCAATTGGCTGAAAAGCAAATTAAAGAAATGAAAGCTTCTATCGAACACAAAAAAGAAGTTATCACCAATTCTAGAGAAAAACTTGAAGCAAAATCTTCTCACCTAAAACATAAAAAATCCGAATTGGAGGCAATTATGTCTGAAACACAAAAGGAAGAAACGTTTTTAACTCAAAAATCAGAAGAATTTCAAGCAAGTATCGAACCACGTTTATTAAAAGCTTACACAAGAATCAGAACTAGTGTTCGAAATGGTTTAGCAGTAGTTTCTATTGAAAGAGGGGCATCAGCTGGGTCTTTCTTTACCATTCCTCCACAGACGCAAGTTGAAATTGCAGCAAGAAAGAAAATCATCATCGACGAGCATTCTGGACGAATCCTAGTAGATAGCGTATTAGCCGACGAGGAGAAAGAAAAAATGGAACAACTTTTTTCATCACTATAAATTAGTACAAGCCTCCCCTAACAAGGAGGCTTTTTTGATATGAAAAAAACTGCAACCAATCTTTATATCAAATCCATTGGAGCTGCCTTAAACTTATTAAGTATTGTTTCTCCATCAAAAGCAAGCGCAATAGCATATCGCCTATTTAGCGAACCTAGGTCAGGAAGATTATCTCCAACACAACTCCCAAAAATACTGCAAGAAGCCGCAATTGAAAAAATAATAGTGGAGGATTCTTTTTGTCAAACCTATACCTGGAAAGGAAACGACACAGTCATATTATTAATTCACGGCTGGGAAAGCAACGCCGCACGTTGGGAAAACTTACTTCCCTTTTTACAACAAAACGGGAATACTGTTGTTGCCATTGACGCGCCTGCACACGGACTTTCTAGCGAAAAAGAATTTAGTATTCCGCACTATGCAAAATTCATCCATAGTGCCGTTCAAAAATTCAAGCCTACTTACCTGATTGGCCACTCCATTGGAGGTCAAACCTGCTTGTATTACCAATCATTGCATCAAAGTAAGGCCATAGAGAAAATGGTGATTCTTGGTGCACCCTGTGATTTCAACATTATACTCTCCAATTATATTTCATTATTACGACTCAATACAACCATTGCCAAAAATATTGAACACTATTACCTAACTCATTTCCAATTAGATATTCATCAATTTTCGAGTCAGTTGTTTGCTAATAAAATCGACACCCAAGGTTTTATTGCCCACGACACCGAAGACACTGTAGTGAAATTTACCGAGGCCAAAAAAATTGCCAAAACATGGAAAAACGCTGTTTTATTTGAAACTAAAGGTTTAGGACACAGCATGCACGATGTGCAATTATACCAAAAAGTGACCCGTTTTTTATTTGATTCATAAAAGAAAAAAGAACCTTTCTCCTTTAGAAATAAACATTTCAACATAAAGTATCGCAATAAGTGACCCGAACTGCTAATCAATTTTGTATTTTTGCATGATGGAAGAAAATCTAAAACGGTTAAATAAATTCATAGGAGAAACGGGATATTGCTCTCGTCGTGAAGCCGATAAACTAATAGAAGAAGGCCGAGTAACCCTAAACGGAGTTGTTCCTGAAATGGGAACCAAAGTCTCCTCTCGAGACGAAGTGCGCATTGACGGGAAATTAATTACCGAAAAACATGAAAAACCAGTGTATTTAGCTTTCAATAAACCCGTTGGAATTGAATGCACTACGAACTTAGACGTTCGCAACAATATTGTCGATTATATCAACTATCCAAAACGTATTTTCCCAATTGGTCGATTGGACAAAGCCAGTGAAGGTTTGATTTTTATGACCAATGATGGAGATATTGTAAATAAAATTCTGCGAGCTAGAAACAATCACGAGAAAGAATATACTGTTACGGTAAGCAAACCCATTACCGATCGATTTATTGATCGAATGGGCAATGGTATTCCCATTTTGGACACGGTAACTCGAAAATGCAAAGTGGAACAAATCAGTAAAAACATTTTCAAAATAATTCTTACACAAGGTTTGAATCGTCAAATTCGCAGAATGTGCGAATATTTAGGCTACGAAGTTACCGCCTTAAAACGCATCCGGATTATTAATATTTCTTTGGATATTCCTGTAGGACGTCATAGAGATTTAACCGATGCTGAAATCAAGGAATTGAATGAACTTATCGAACCTTCCAGCAAAACCGAAGAAGCAAGTTTACCCAAAACTGAAACACCGAAACGCCGAGCCGAGTTTATCAAAAAAGAGGATCCAAGGTTTAAAAAAAGAGGCGATTATTAAAAGTCATCTCTAATTACGAGGTATATCCGCAAAAATTGAAGCCCATTCCTAAAAAGAATGGGCTTTATTTATGGGTTAAAAAATGAAAACATTTCGATTATTTTGTAATACAATTAAGATTTTATCGTACGAAAGAAATCAAAACCAGCGTTTCTTTTTGAATAAAAACACGCCAAAAGTAGCAAGCAAAACCGATACAAAAATTAAAATTAACATGCCGTACTTGCTTTCTTCAAGATTATTCGGAACATTCATTCCGTACAAACTCGCTATTACTGTGGGAATCATTAAAATAATAGAAATAGAGGTCATTTGTTTCATGATCGTATTCATATTATTAGATATTACTGAAGCATAGGCATCCATAGTTCCGGTCAAAATATCACTATAAATATTCGTCATTTCTTGTGCTTGTCGCAATTCAATTTCTACATCTTCTAGCAAATCAGAATCATAGGTTTCTCTTTGTGTTTTTAAATTTTTCAATCTATGAAGTAAAATATCGTTGCCTTTTAAAGAGGTGACAAAGAAAACCAAACATTTTTCAATTTGAAGCAAGGCTTGTAATTCTTCGTTTTTGATTGACTTTTCTAAATTATCTTCCGCCAATTTAATCTTTTGATTGACTTGCTTTAGATATTTCAAATACCAAACACTAGAGGACAATAACAGTTTCAAAACCAAATCAAAATAATCTTTAACATCATTGTTCTTTCGCTGGGTATACGCGACAAAATCACTTAACATTTCTGTTTTATGAAAACTGATGGTAACACAAACCTCGTCTTTAAAAACTACCCCAACCGGAATGGTGTTAAATGGCAACTTTATGTTATTCGTGCTTACAGGAATTCTAAGGATTATTAAGGTCCAGCCATTCTCGATTTCGATACGGGGTCTTTCATCAATATCCTCAATATCATTATAGAATTCTTCGGGAACGTTGAGCTCTTCAAGCAGGTATTTTTTTTCCGCAGCTGTTGGACATTCGACATTAATCCAACAATTAGGAGTCCACACACTGGACTTGATCAATCCGTTATTATTTTTGTAAAACGCTTTCATTTCAAAATTCTATAGGTTAAGTTACAGCTTCTTGAAATGACTTTCAAGTGCTTTATTTTTTTAATTTTTCCGAATAATAATCGTCCATTTGGGCTACTTCTTTTAAGTTTTGCAAAAGTATTCTTTAATTTTCAAATAATAGCCTTATCGCAGCATTAATCAATACGGTAAACAAGAAAACCTCAAATTTTCATTTGAGGTTTTCCAGAGGTATACTGTATTTTTTTATTTCATTCTCATTTTCCTAGCTAACAACGTATTTTGCAATAACATGGCAATGGTCATTGGCCCAACACCGCCCGGAACAGGGGTGATATATGAAGACTTTTTGCTAACTCCATCAAAATCGACATCGCCAGTAATACGATACCCTTTGGGATGGGAATCATCAGCCACACGCGTAATCCCTACATCAATTACCACTACGCCGTCTTTTACCATATCGGCTTTTAAATAATTAGGCACTCCTAAAGCGGTGATAATAATATCGGCATTTTTGGTAAATTCTTCGATGTTTTTAGTTCGGCTATGCGTTAGGGTTACGGTAGAATCGCCCGGGTTACCTTTACGACTCATTAGAATACTCATAGGTCTCCCTACTATATGACTTCTCCCAATAACAACGGTATGCTTGCCAACCGTATCAACATTGTAACGCGCTAACAATTGCATGATTCCAAATGGAGTGGCCGGAATAAACGTTTCCATATCTAAAGCCATTTTTCCAAAATTGGTAGGATGAAACCCATCAACATCTTTATTAGGATCAATAGCCATCAATATTTTTTGTTCATCAATATGTCGCGGTAACGGTAACTGCACAATAAAACCATCTAAAGAATCATCTTCGTTCAACTCTTTTATCTTGGCCAAAAGTGCTTCTTCAGTAATTGTTTCTGGCAAACTTACTAAAGTGGAATCAAAACCAATTTGCTGACAAGAACGCACTTTACTTCCAACATAAGTCAAACTAGCGCCATCATTACCAACAATTACTGCGGCCAAATGAGGTACTTTCTCGCCATTGTCTTTCATCTGTTGCACTTCTAGCGCAATCTCTTTCTTGATATCTTCCGATGTTTTTTTACCGTCTAATAATTGCATTATCTCTCTATTGATTTAGTTATGTTTAGTTTTGGTTTGTATAAATGACAAAGGTTTAAAATCTCATCGTTATGATTTTTTAAACCCTCGCATTTTTATCTTGGCATACCTCCTGGCATTCCCTTCATGCCGCCCATCATTTTCATTAAATTTTTTCCGCCTGGACCCTGCATCATTTTCATCATCTTGCCCATTTGATCAAATTGTTTCATCAATTGATTGACTTGCTCGACTTTGGTGCCAGAACCTTTTGCGATTCTAATTTTACGTTTAGCATCAATTACTGCAGGTTTACTTCTTTCAGTGGGTGTCATGGAGTGGATAATGGCTTCGATATGTTTGAAGGCATCGTCCTCGATTTCGACATCTTTCATGGCTTTGGATGCTCCTGGAATCATTCCGACCAAATCCTTCATGTTACCCATTTTCTTTACTTGCTGAATTTGGGTTAAGAAATCGTCAAAACCAAATTCGTTTTTAGCAATTTTCTTTTGTAATTTTCTGGCTTCTTCCTCGTTGAACTGTTCCTGAGCACGCTCTACCAAGGACACAACGTCTCCCATTCCGAGGATACGTTCGGCCATACGAATGGGATAGAATACATCAATGGCATCCATTTTTTCACCGGTACCCACGAACTTAATCGGTTTGTTTACCACTGTTTTGATAGACAATGCCGCTCCGCCACGCGTATCACCATCTAATTTAGTCAAAATTACCCCATCAAAATTCAAGCGATCATTAAAGGCTTTGGCAGTATTCACTGCATCTTGTCCTGTCATTGCATCTACAACAAAAAGGGTTTCCTGTGGCTGAATAGCTTTGTGAACGCGTTCGATTTCGTTCATCATTTCTTCATCGACAGCTAAACGACCCGCCGTATCGACGATTACAACATTGAATCCGTTGGCTTTGGCATGTTTAATTGCGTTTTGAGCAATTTCGACTGGGTTTTTATTTTCAGGTTCAGAGTATACCTCAACGGCAATAGAGTCTCCAACAACATACAATTGTTGAATCGCGGCCGGACGATAAATATCACAAGCAACTAAAAGGACCTTTTTATTTTTTTTGGTTTGAAGATAATTCGCAAGTTTACCAGAGAAAGTAGTTTTTCCGGAACCTTGTAATCCAGACATCAAAATCACAGAAAGATTCCCAGAAAGATTGATTCCAGCCACATCGCCCCCCATCAATTCGGTTAACTCGTCTTTGACTAATTTCACCAATAATTGTCCGGGTTGTAAGGTCGTTAGCACGTCTTGACCTATGGCTTTTTCTTTTACTTTGGCGGTAAAATCTTTGGCAATTTTAAAGTTAACATCGGCGTCTAACAACGCACGACGTACTTCTTTTAGCGTATCGGCTACATTGACTTCGGTGATTTTTCCGTGTCCTTTTAGAATATGGAACGCTTTATCTAACTTATCGCTTAAATTATCGAACATGTTTTTCTATTTTTTTGAAATGCAAATATAATATAAAGGTTTAGAGGCACAAAGGTTTGAACTTTAAAGTTTAGGAATTTGGGTGTTTTTGACGAGTAAAAATGAATTTATTGTTTATGTATATTTTTATTTTGAAAATGCTTCCAAAAAAGCCAACCTGCCTCCTCGATAGCCCCGATAGGAGCGGCATCCTTTTTTATACACCAAAGCCGTTGATAAAACGGCTTTGGTGTATAAAAAAGATATAGCGGATAGCGGGACTTTGCTACCAAAGAAACCCTGTGAAAACTGCTTCAAAAAATAGTAATCTTAAGCTTTAGAATTGGAAATAAATAAAGGGGACCAATTCGCTTGAAGCCATAGCGGCAACTAGCCAAAACACCAAAGCAAGAATTAGAGCTTTGAAAACCACAGGAAGGCGATCGAAAATTGCTTTAAGACTTAGTGTTAATTTGGAAGGAATGAAGTGTAAAACATAACCAATAGCAATCATAATAAACACGTTTTGGTAGCCTGAAATCACGATACTCCACTGTTCGAAATTGAAGTCTAATGCACTGATGGAAGATAACATATCGAGCGCTACAGCGAAATCTTTGGCTCTAAAAAAAATCCAACAAAAAGCTACAAAATGAAAGGTAATTACAACAGAAATAATTGTTGTAAAGGCTTTCCAAAAGGAAAATTTTGAGTCTTTGGAGCAAGGAAAATATTCAGAAAACAATTTATTGACGGCTAATGCAATACCATGTAAAGCACCCCAAATTACAAATTTCAGACTAGCGCCATGCCAAAAACCACCCAACAACATGGTGGTCATGAGGTTGACATTGGTTAACATGGTTTTTTTTTGGTCTTTGGCAAAAATAAATGTCAAACAGAAAATGACCAAAGAGGCAATAGAAATTAGCAATGGCACCGGACTTGTGGGATAATACCACGCTGCCCAAGCGATTAAACCTACAAAAAACAAACTTGGAAATAAAAATCCGGCGAAACTACCTTTGCGGTTTCCGCCGACTGAAATGTATAAATAATCGCGTAGCCACGTCGATAATGAAATGTGCCAACGTCTCCAAAACTCGGTAATGGAAGCCGATTGATAAGGCGTTCTAAAGTTAAGCGATAATTTGAATCCCATTAGCAATGCTATTCCGATGGCCATATCAGAATAACCCGAAAAGTCGCAATAGATTTGAATGGTATAGCCATACGAAGCCATTAGATTTTCGAAGGCGGTATAGCTTTTAGGCGCATCGAATACGCGATCGACAAAATTTAAAGAGATATAATCGGATATCACGGTTTTTTTGATCAAACCACCGATGATAAGAAAAATTGCCGAATCAAAATCTTCTCGGGAG
>JBOFUD010000038.1:0-3689 GCA_051652385.1 Flavobacterium sp. | reverse complement strand
GCAGGTAAAATCACTTCGTCTCCATCGTTTAGCATTACTTGTGCAATGTTGTACAACGATTGTTTAGCCCCAGTTGAAACTACAATTTGAGTTGGTTTATAGTCTAAATCATTGTCTCTTTTGAATTTTCGACAAATAGCTTCTTTTAATTCTTGATATCCATCTACAGGAGAATAGGTGCTGTAGTTGTCGTCGATGGCCTTTTTTGCGGCTTCTTTAATAAAATCAGGAGTATTAAAATCGGGTTCTCCTAAACTTAAACTGATGATGTCTTTTCCTTGTGCTTTAAGTTCTCTTGCCAAAGCAGCCATCGCTAGAGTTTGCGAGGTAGCAAGGTTGTTAATCCTGTCTGAAAGTGGGTTCATTGTGTATAGTAATAGTAATTAGTTTGGTTTTCAGGTTAGTTAGACTAACTCAGGTTTCATACCTAGTTCTTTCAAATGTTTGAAATGTGCGATTACAGCACTTCGCATGGTTTTGTATTCATAATAAGGAAGATTGCACTCTTGAGCAGTTTCTTTTACAATTTTGGCAATTTTTCCGTAGTGAATATGACTAATGTTCGGAAATATATGATGCTCAATTTGATGGTTCAATCCACCGGTGTACCAGTTGATAATTGAATTTTTTGGAGCAAAATTAGTGGTTGTGAATAATTGATGTATTGCCCACGTGTTTTCTATTTCTCCACTTTCATTGGGTACCGGATTGGTCGTTTCGTCTACCACATGTGCCAGTTGAAAAACAACACTCAAGATTAATCCCGCAGTGTAGTGCATTAGAAAAAAGCCAATCAAAACTTTCCACCAAGTAATACCAATTACGATGGGTAAAACAATCCAAATAGATACATAAATTACCTTTGTAATGATGAGCGTTGTCCATAAAAATTTTGGACTTTTGGCTTCGCCGTACGATAATTTACGTTTCAAGTAACTTCTCATTTGCTTAAAATCTGTGGTAATAGCCCAATTGAAAGTTAGTAAACCGTACAAGAAAATAGAGTAGTAGTGTTGAAATCGGTGGAATTTCTGCCACTTGGCCTCTTTGGTAAATCGAATGATTCTACCAGCATCCAAATCCTCGTCATGTCCCGGAATGTTTGTATACGTATGGTGCAATACGTTATGTTGCACTTGCCAATTGTACACATTTCCGGCTAGAATGTAAATAGAGCCTCCCATAAATTTGTTGACCCAATTTTTAGTAGAATACGAACCGTGGTTTCCATCATGCATGACGTTCATTCCCACCCCTGCCATTCCAATTCCAATGATAATTGTCAATAAAAGATAGGTCCAAAATGGCATATCTAAAGTTAGTATAACAAAGTATGGCGCTAAGAAAACGGTAAATAATATAATTGTTTTTAGGTGCAGTTTCCAGTTTCCAGTTTTTTGCAGGTTATTTTCTTTAAAATAACTATTAACGCGCCCGTTAAGTGTTCTAAAAAATTTTAAGTTGTCTTGTTTAGAAAAAGTTGGTGTGTTTGTACTCATAAAAATTTTTGTATGTGCAAATGTAGCTATTAATAATTTTCGAATATACATAATAGACTTAAAAATTTCCGCTGTAAAATAAGTACTTTTGTTAAAAATTTATACCATGGATGAAATTCTAAAGTATTTTCCTAATCTGACCGATTTGCAGCAAGAACAGTTTGCAAAATTGAACGTTTTGTATCATGATTGGAATGAAAAAATAAATGTTATTTCTAGAAAAGATATAGATGCATTGTATACCAAACACGTTTTGCATTCGCTAGGAATAGCTAAGATAAATAAATTCCAACCCGGAACGTATGTACTGGATGTGGGTACTGGCGGTGGTTTTCCTGGAATTCCACTGGCGATATTGTTTCCGGAAACCCGTTTTTATTTGATTGATGTGATTGCCAAAAAAATAAAAGTAGTGCAAGCGGTTGCCGAAGCTTTGGAACTAAAAAATGTAAAAGCAGAACAAATTCGTGCCGAAAATGTAAAAGGCGATTTTGATTTTATTGTAAGTCGCGCGGTGACCAATATGCCCGATTTTGTTTCTTGGGTAAAAACTAAGATTAAAAAGCAACACAAACACGAATTGAAAAATGGAATTCTGTATTTAAAGGGCGGCGATTTGACCGAGGAATTGAAGGATTTCCCGAAAGCGACTGAATATAATTTATCTGACTTTTTTGAAGATGAATTTTTCGAAACCAAAAAAGTAGTGCATTTGCCGTTGAAGTTTGTAGTGTAGTATTTAGATTGATAACAAAAAGATACTTATCTGTCCTTTTAACCCCGATGGTAGCGGCATCCTTTTTTGGGTCTCGCTTTTTTGCGAGATCAAAAAAGATATAGCGTACAGCGGGACTTTGTTTCCTTGTAAACCTTTTGATGCTGTTCCTAAACTATAGCCATGAAGAAACCCCACAAAAATCAATGGTGATTCTTGTGGGGTTTTTAAATTTTGGATTTAGAAAATTATTCTCCCAAAAACGGATATCTGTAATCTGTTGGAGTAACAAAAGTTTCTTTGATAGTTCTTGGTGAAACCCAACGCAATAAATTCAAGGCAGAACCCGCTTTGTCATTAGTTCCAGAAGCTCTTGCACCCCCGAAAGGTTGCATTCCAACCACAGCTCCGGTTGGTTTATCATTGATGTAGAAGTTTCCAGCAGCGTTTTGCAAAGCGGTTGTAGCTTCTTCGATGGCGTAACGATCTTGACTGAAAACAGCTCCTGTTAAAGCGTACTCAGATGTAGTATCTACCAATTTCAATGTTTCAGACCATGTAGCGTCTTCATAAACAAAAATCGTCATTACAGGTCCGAACAATTCGGTTTCCATAGTCGTGTAATGAGGGTTTGTGGTTACGATGATGGTTGGTTCAATAAAATAACCTACTGATTTATCGTAGTTTCCACCAACGATGATTTCGGCATCGGTAGCAGTCTTGGCTTGGTCAATAAAACTAGCCAATTTATCAAAAGAACCTTCGTGAATAACCGCAGTAATAAAGTTTCCAAAATCTTCTGGGGAACCCATTTTCATAGATTTGGTATCGGTAATCAATTGTTCTTTAATCGCAGGCCATAAACTTTGTGGAACATAAGCCCTTGAAGCAGCGGAACATTTTTGACCTTGAAATTCGAAAGCACCACGAACAATTCCAGTGGCAACTTGTGCTGCATTGGCACTTGAATGAGCGATGATGAAATCTTTTCCACCTGTTTCTCCAACAATTCTTGGATAGGTTTTGTAGTGGTGAATATTTGTTCCGATTTTTGCCCAAATGTCTTTAAATACGTGTGTTGAACCTGTAAAGTGAACTCCAGCGAAATCGCGACTTGCTAGAACAGTATCGGTAATCATTAAGGCATCTCCAAAAACAACATTGATTACGCCATCAGGAACTCCTGCTTCTTTGAATACGTCAATGATTATTTTTGCAGAGAATACTTGGCTGTCACTTGGTTTCCAAATCACCACATTCCCCATCATGGCGGCACTTGCAGGAAGATTGGCAGCGATAGCAGTAAAGTTGAATGGTGTAATCGCATACACAAATCCTTCAAGCGGACGGTATTCCAAACGGTTCCACATATCTGATGTAGAGGCGGGTTGATCAGCGTAAATTTGCGTCATAAATGCTACGTTGAAACGCAAAAAGTCGATCAATTCACAAGACGCATCAATTTCGGCTTGGTG
>JBOFUD010000037.1:0-1881 GCA_051652385.1 Flavobacterium sp. | reverse complement strand
GCTGAAAAGCTAAGTCCTTGATGTTCCAAGTGTCGTTAAAACCATCGTTGTTTGGAGTAAAGAACTTAGGGTATTTTAACACATTGGCACTCAAGATGCGATCGTTGCAGCCGCCTTTGGTGTCTTTTATAGTGATGTTATGTTGTCCCGAGCTTACATTTGAAAAAAAAGTACTCGTTTGAAAATCTCCATCATCTAATTGAAATTCATAAGTGCCCAAGCCATTAGTGATAGTAACGTTGATATCTATATTATTTTCAAATTCATCTGAAACCGTCAGTGTTGCTTCTGCAGGACTTGATGTTTTGACTATAAATGTGACAGGTTTGTAGTTGCAGTCACTGCCCAATACTGGAGTTTTTTTATTGCTGACAAGAGTGTACGTTCCTTCTTGAATAGCGTTAAAATTAGTGCCCGTTGCTATTTTGTTGTCTAAGAAATACCAATCCAATGTGTATAGGTTCGGGTCTAATAGGGTGCTGAGAATTGCCGGAAAAAGGACTTTTCTTGTGGTATAATCTACGCAAATGTAAGCTGTGGTTTGGGGAAGTTCTTGTAATGGTAAAATGGTAATGTCAAATGCTGTTTGGGCAAAACAATCGGAATTTGTTCCGGAAGCAGCATAAATGTATACTTTTTGACTAGTTGTTATTTGTTCACCTGCTTGGTACGTGGTGCCAGTTGCATTGGGCGAAGTATAGTAATTTCCTGCGGGTAATAGTGGCAAGGTATAGCTTTCGCAGATGCTAATATTGGGAGTTGGTGTTAGTACGGGTGTCGTTGATAGGGTAACCATAAATGATTTTTCACTGGAACAGGTTATTCGACTTCCTTCGGTGGCATATACGTATATTTTTTGTGATGCATTTATGATGGTGCCTGCTTGAATAAGATCTTTTCCGTCTGGACTTGAATAGTAATTACCTTGTTTTAAGGGTGGTAGTGTATAGGTGTTGCACGCAAATATATCTGAGAAATCAGGCAGCGTCACTCCCTTGATATTGATGTCAAAGGATGTTTCATTATCGCACTGTGCAAAATCGGGCCATTGGTTGTAGATGTAAATTGTTTGGGTTTCTAAAATTATGGTGCCTTCAGAAAGTCTTGTTCCTTTGCCATTGCTTCCACCTGTGGCAGTGTAATAGGCACCATTATTTAATTTTGGTAAGCTGAAAGAGGTGCAAGTTGTGACATCTGTGAAATTATCTACTGCGGGTAGTGGTATTATTTCTACAGTGAAGGAGTGCTCTTTGCTGCATTCAGGATTTGCTGCAAAAACATAAATGGTTTGAGTTTGAGTTAAAATGTGACCGGCTTGTAATCGTGTTCCTCCGCCATTGGTTTGGGTAAAATATTCTCCATAGTTCAGTGTGGGTAGTATATAGTTTTGACATACTTTTTGGTTGTCAGGAGTGTCAAGTAAGGGTAAGGGCTTTATGGTAATTACAAATGATAAGGTATCGGTACAATTCGGAAAAACAGTAGTGGGTGCGTAGTAATAAAGAGTTTTAGAGGTAGTGATGATCGTTCCTTCAGGTATTATATTTCCTCTTCCAAGCGGACTGTCATAATACCCACCGACAGATAATGCTGGTACTAGGTAACCTCCGCAACTGGAGACAGGTACAAAGGCATCCGGATTTATTATTTCTATTTTGAATTCGTTTTCATTGCTGCACCGTCCGTCATTTGCAAAAATGTAGAGGGTTTGGCTACTGTTAATTGCGGCGCCTGAACGCAGTGCAATTCCTGTTCCATTGGGAGAAGTGTAATAATTTCCATTGGCTAGGATGGGTAAAGTGAAGGAGTTGCAAGTGATCACATCAGGAAGTTGGTCTATTGGTGGTAATGGAAAAATATTTAATGGTATCGCTTCATCAC
>JBOFUD010000036.1:0-9399 GCA_051652385.1 Flavobacterium sp. | reverse complement strand
ATGGTACAAAGGAGATGTGATGGTGGTTTTATTTGGAGGGTTTGATTAAAAGTACGTTGTTGTATTTTCTTTTAATTTCAAGTAAGTTTCTTTCTGCTTCCATTCTGCTTCTAAAATTGCCCACCCATACTTTGTAATTTGGTGTTTGAAATACTATGGTGGCATCCATATTTTTATTTGTGAGTTTGTAGTCTGTTAATGTTTTTTTTGCAAGTTCACTTGTTCCTGAAAAAATTTGAATTTTGTATTGGTCATTTATAGCTAATGAACCATTTATTTTTCGCTTTTCATGAAGCAGATTTTCTATTGTTTGATCGTGGTAAAGTGCTAATTGTTTTTTTTGGGCATCTATTTCTGCAATCGTTGTAAATCCTAATCCTACTGCTAATACTGTTTTTTTTAAGGCACTAATTGTCATAACTAATTGATTTTTATGCAAAAGTAAGGCTTTACTAGAAAAAATTAACAGCAATCTTTATTTAGAATTGGTATAAATTGTATTTAAGACTATTTTAAGATTTTGTGAATAGTTCTTAAAGTGTATTTTTGTCCCGTATTTAAAAAAAAGAGGTGTTTTTTTCATTCAATTACTTTGAAAACTAACATATCAATATTGTGGATAATTACTATACTATATGAAAAAGATGGGTAACCATAGTTCGATGACAAGGAAATTAGGTTTTAGTTTGGCATTAATGCTAACAATGTCCTTGAGTTTATTTGCGCAAGATGCTGCACCTGTAGCAACTGCCGATGCCGCTGCGCCAGCAGCAAGTGTTGGTGGTGATGCTGTTAAAGGAAAAGAATTGTTTAATGCGAATTGTGCTGCATGTCATAAGTTAGATGCAAAGGCTACAGGTCCTGCTTTGCGAGGGATTGCAGCGAAGCATGATATGCCATGGTTGTACAAATGGATCAAAAACAGTTCTGCTTTAATTAAATCTGGAGATGCTGCTGCCGTAAAAGTTTATGAAGAGAATAATAAAGCGGTAATGACTTCTTTTCCACAGTTATCTGATGCGGATATTGATAATATTATAGCGTACACCTCTGAGCCAAAAGCTGAGGCGCCTGCTCCAGTTGCTGGTGCTGCTCCTGTTGAAGGTGCTGCTAATCAAGAAGGCGCAATCAGTAACAACGTCATACTGGGTGCTTTAGCCTTGGTTATGGGGATGCTGGTGGTTCTGCTAGTTTTTGTTAATAATATCTTAAGAAAAGTTGCTAAGGCAAACGGTATCGAGGTTGCACCAAAAGCGCCAACAACTTCAATTTGGAAAGCCTTTGTGAAGAATCAGTTTTTGGTATTGGTTTCTGCAATTTTTCTGCTTTTGTGCAGTGCGTATTTTGTTTATGGGTTTTTAATGCAAATTGGAGTTGATCAAGACTACGCGCCGATACAACCTATTCATTATTCACACCGAATTCACGCTGGCGACAACGAAATTAATTGTAAATACTGTCACTCTGCTGCTCGTGTGAGCAAAAACGGAGGTATTCCTTCTTTAAATGTTTGTATGAATTGCCATAAAAACATTGCGGAAGTTGCTGAAACAACAGCGACTCCTGAATATAGTAAAGCATTTTATGATGAGCAAATTCAAAAGTTGTACACCGCTGTAGGTTGGGATAAAACTACACAAACGTATACTGGCAAAACACAACCTGTAAAATGGGTGCGTATTCACAATTTGCCTGACTTTGTTTATTTTAATCACTCTCAACACGTAACTGTTGCTGGCATTGAATGTCAAACTTGTCACGGGCCTGTTGAAACGTATGAAATTCAAAAGCAATTTGCTCCTTTAACTATGGGATGGTGTATTGACTGTCATAGAAAAACCGATGTGAAGATGGAAGGGAATGAGTATTACACCAAGATTCACGAACAGCTCTCCAAGAAATATGGTGTTGACAAGTTAACGGCAGCTCAAATGGGAGGTCTAGAATGTGGTAAATGCCACTATTAAAAAAAAATTATTAAGATTTAATATTTATATATAATATGTCATCAAACAAAAAATACTGGAAAAGTGTTGAAGAGCTAGACGGGAATAGTTCGATTGTTGAGGCGCTTAAGAATAACGAGTTTGTTGAAGAAATACCTACTGATGAATTTTTGGGTAATAGTGATACTTTGTCTTCTTCAACTTCACGTCGTGATTTTTTAAAGTACGTTGGATTTAGTACTGCAGCTGCAACATTGGCTGCATGCGAAGGCCCTGTTAACAAATCAATACCTTATGTGTTGCAACCGGAGGAAATCATACCTGGTGTAGCGGATTATTATGCTACAACTGTTTTTGATGGTTTTGATTTTGCAAATCTATTGGTTAAAACTCGTGAGGGACGACCTATTAAAATTGATAATAATACTATAGAAGGAGCTAAGTTTTCTGCTAATGCAAGAGTACATGCCTCCATTTTGTCTCTCTACGATAACATGCGTATGAAGGAGCCAAAAGCTTCAGGCAAAGCCATTTCTTGGTCATCGGTAGATTCAAATATCAAGGCAAGTATCGCTGAGGCAAAAGCTAAAGGAGGACAGGTTGTTTTACTAACTAATACGTTGGCGAGTCCTTCAACCGAGAGATTGATTGCTGAGTTTGTATCTAAAAACCCAAATGCAAAGCATGTAGTGTATGATGCGGTTTCTTCATCCGATGCTTTGGATGCTTTTCAAGCTGTTTACGGAAAAAGAGCGTTAGTTAATTACGACTTTTCTAAGGCTTCTGTGATTGTTTCTGTCGGTGCTGATTTCTTAGGTGATTGGCAAGGGGGGGGATATAACGCTGGGTTCGCTCAAGGAAGAATCCCGAAATCTGGTAAAATGTCTCGTCATTTTCAGTTTGAGGCTAACATGACACTTTCTGGAGCTGCGGCTGATAAAAGAATTGCAATGACTGTTGCGAATCAAAAGCAAGCATTGGTTCAAATATATAATGTTATAACTGGAAATACAGTAGCTGTAAAGTTAGAAGATAAAGTTAAAGCGGAAGTTACTAAAGCTGCGCAACAATTAAAATCCGCTGGTGCGAAAGGTGTTTTAGTCTCCGGGATTCAAGATGTAAATGCTCAATTGTTGGTGCTAGCTATTAATCAGGCTCTTTCGAGTGAATCATTTGTTACTTCTGGAGCGAGATTAATTAGACAAGGGTCTAACGCCGCGGTAACTCAATTAATTAAAGAAATGAATGCTGGTAGTGTTCATACCTTAATCATGAGTGGTGTTAATCCTGTATACACGCTAGCTGATAGCAAAGCTTTCGAGGCTGGTTTAAAGAAAGTGTCTACTTCAGTAGCGTTATCAATCAAAGACGATGAGACAGCCTTATTAGCAAGTATAGCGGCCCCTGTTCCTCATTTTTTAGAAGCATGGGGAGATACAACTATTACCGACGGTACTTATAGTATAACGCAACCTACTATTCGTCCGTTGTTCAATACAAAACAATTTCAAGATGTTTTAATGTCTTTGAATGGGATACCAGGAAACTATTATGATTATTTAAAATCAGTTGCTTCTGGAATAATTACAGGCTCTTCTTGGAACAAAGTTTTACATGATGGCGTTTATGTTGGCGCTGTTAGTAACGCTTCTGCAAGTAATGCAAATTATGCTGCTGCAGCTGCTGCTTTAGCTTCTTCTTCATCTGCCAAAGGGCTTGAATTAGTATTGTACACTAAAACAGGAATGGGAGACGGGCAACAAGCCAATAACCCTTGGTTGCAAGAGTTTCCAGATCCTATTACACGTGTTTCTTGGGATAATTACATCACGGTTTCTAATGCAGATGCTACGAAAATTGGATTATCAAATGAAATCGTTGCTAATGGGGGTTTAAATGGTTCTTATGTAACTTTGACTGCTAATGGTGTTAAGTTAGAAAATGTTCCGGTTATTGTTCAACCAGGTCAGGCTGTAGGAACTATCGGTATGGCTCTAGGTTATGGACGTAAAGCAGCTTTAAAGGAAGAAATGCAAGTAGGTGTTAATGCTTACTCTTTGTATAAAGATTTCAACGATTTACAGAATGTAGCCATAGAAAGTGCCTCTGGATCTCACGAATTTGCTTGTGTTCAAGGTCAAAAGACGCTTATGGGTCGTGGAGACATTATCAAAGAAACAACTTTAGAAATTTTTAATACTAAGGAGGCATCTATTTGGAATGAACAACCAGTTGTATCTTTGGATCATAAGGAAGTGGCTGCAACTTCTGTTGGATTGTGGGATTCCTTTGATCGTTCAATTGGGCATCATTTTAATCTTTCCATTGATTTGAATGCTTGTACAGGATGTGGAGCATGCGTAATTGCATGTCATGCCGAAAATAATGTTCCTGTTGTAGGTAAAGATGAAATTAGAAGAAGTAGAGATATGCACTGGTTGCGTATCGATAGATATTATTCGTCAGAAAGTACATTTGCTGGTGATAATGAACGAAAAGAAAATATAGCTGGACTATCTAGTTCTTTATCTACTTTTAATGAAATGGAGAAAGCGGGTGATAATCCACAAGTTTCTTTTCAGCCGGTTATGTGTCAACATTGTAATCACGCACCGTGTGAGACAGTATGTCCTGTAGCTGCAACCTCTCACGGGCGCCAAGGTCAAAACCAAATGGCTTATAACCGTTGTGTAGGTACTCGTTACTGTGCCAACAACTGTCCGTATAAAGTACGTCGTTTTAACTGGTTCCTATACAATAAAAACAGTGAATTCGATTATCATATGAATGATGATTTGGGAAGAATGGTAATTAATCCTGATGTAAATGTTCGTTCTCGTGGCGTTATGGAGAAATGTTCTATGTGTATTCAAATGACACAAGCTACAATTCTTAAAGCCAAAAGAGAAGGTCGATCAATTAAGGATGGGGAATTCCAAACCGCTTGTTCTAAGGCTTGTTCTTCTGGAGCAATGACTTTTGGAGATGTTAATGATACGGAGGCTGTTGTTGCTAAATTGGCAGCAGATGAAAGATCTTATCATTTGTTGGAGCATGTGGGTACTAAACCAAATGTAGTGTACCAGGTTAAAGTTAGAAATATCTAGTAAAAAAAATTAATTAAGAATCAATATAAAGGATTATGTCGTCTCACTACGAAGCAGCCATTAGAAAACCCTTAGTTATAGGTGATAAATCGTATCACGATATAACTGTAGATGTAGCAGCACCTGTTGAAGGTAAAGCTAATAAGCATTGGTGGATTGTATTTACAATCGCATTAACCGCTTTCCTTTGGGGATTGGGTTGTATTATTTACACAGTATCTACCGGTATCGGAACTTGGGGATTAAACAAAACCGTTGGATGGGCTTGGGATATTACCAACTTCGTTTGGTGGGTTGGTATCGGTCACGCTGGAACGTTAATTTCGGCTGTACTTTTACTTTTTCGTCAACGTTGGAGAATGGCTATTAACCGTTCTGCCGAGGCAATGACCATTTTTTCTGTTATTCAAGCAGGTTTATTTCCAATTATTCACATGGGTCGACCTTGGTTAGCCTATTGGGTACTTCCTATTCCAAATCAATTTGGTTCATTATGGGTAAACTTTAACTCACCATTACTTTGGGACGTATTTGCAATTTCAACGTATTTGTCTGTCTCGTTAGTGTTTTGGTGGACGGGTCTTTTACCTGATTTTGCTATGCTACGTGATAGAGCGGTAACTCCTTTTAATAAGCGTATATATTCTATTTTAAGTTTTGGATGGAGTGGTAGAGCTAAAGATTGGCAGCGTTTCGAGGAGGTTTCTCTTGTACTTGCAGGATTAGCAACTCCTTTAGTACTTTCGGTACACACGATTGTATCAATGGACTTTGCTACCTCCGTTATTCCAGGTTGGCATACTACGATTTTTCCTCCATACTTTGTGGCTGGTGCCGTATTCTCAGGTTTTGCGATGGTAAACACTTTATTGATTATCATGAGAAAAGTATCGAACTTAGAAGCATACATCACCGTGCAACATATCGAGTTAATGAATATTGTAATCATGATTACAGGTTCGATTGTAGGGGTGGCTTACATAACCGAGTTGTTTATCGCATGGTATTCTGGAGTAGAGTACGAGCAATATGCTTTCTTGAACAGAGCTACTGGACCCTACTGGTGGGCCTATTGGGCAATGATGACATGTAATGTGTTTTCGCCTCAATTCATGTGGTTCAAAAAATTGCGTACGAGCATCATGTTTTCATTTGTGATTTCTATTGTTGTAAATATTGGTATGTGGTTTGAAAGGTTTGTAATTATCGTAACGTCTTTACATAGAGATTATTTACCATCTTCTTGGACGATGTTCTCTCCTACATTTGTAGATATTGGAATTTTTATTGGAACAATAGGTTTCTTCTTTGTACTATTCCTATTGTATGCTAGAACGTTTCCAGTTATTGCACAAGCTGAAGTTAAAACAATATTGAAGGCTACTGGTGAGCATTATATCAAAGAAAGAGAAGCTAATAAAAATTCACATCATGAGTAATAAAGTAATATACGCCATTTATAATGACGATGATATTTTAATGGATGCCGTAAAGAAAACACGTGCAGCTCATTATCACATTGAAGAAGTGTTTACTCCATTCCCGGTTCACGGTTTGGATAAAGCAATGGGATTAGCCCCGACTAGGTTAGCTATTTGTGCTTTTATTTACGGTTTATGCGGTTTGTCTTTTGGAACTTGGATGATGAATTATATTATGATTCAAGATTGGCCGCAAGACATCGGTGGAAAACCGAGTTTTAGTTATATTGAAAATATGCCGGCTTTTGTGCCGATTATGTTTGAAGAAACTGTTTTCTTTGCCGCTCACTTAATGGTGATTACCTTTTACATGAGAAGTAGATTATGGCCATTTAAACAAGCTGAAAATCCTGATGTTAGAACCACTGATGATCACTTTTTAATGGAGGTTGCTATAAATGACAATGAAGAAGAGTTAGTGTCTTTTTTTAAAAGCACCGGGGCGGTAGAAGTAAATGTAATCGATAAGAATTAATTTTAGCTATGAAAAGTATATATAAAATAACACTTTTGGCTGGTATTACGATGTTAGTTTCGTCTTGTCATGATAAACTGGCACCAAACTATCAATACTTTCCAAACATGTATGAAGCTGTAGGTTACGAAACCTACGCTGAGTCTAGTGCTTTTAAAAACGGAAAAGAGGGGCAATTGCCAGCTAAAGGTTCCTTGAAAAGAGGCTTTGAAGTCTATGAATATGAAAATTCTACGGCAGGTTATGAGTTAGCCAAAGCAAATTTGAAGTCACCTTTAGATTCCTTAAGTGCAAATCCTGAAAAAGGGAAAGAACTTTATGAAATTTACTGTATTAGTTGTCATGGCGCTTCAGGAAATGGAAAAGGGAAGTTAGTTGAAAGAGAAAAATTCCTCGGAGTACCAAGTTATGCTGATCGTCCGATTACTGAGGGTAGCGTATTTCACGTAATCACTTATGGATTAAATTCTATGGGTTCTCATGCCAATCAATTAAGCGCTCAAGAACGGTGGTTAGTAGTAGACTATGTGCTAAAACTAAAAAGTGAATTATAATTGTTGAACAAACTGATCGTATTAGATATGTATACATTTTCAAGTAAATTAAAAACTTTTTCTCTAATTCTGATGGCTGTTGGTCTATTAGGTATTGGTTATGGTTTTTATAGTGCACCAAAAGACATTCAAGCAGTAGAGGTGTTATTGGCTGCCGATTCTCATGGTAGTCATGGTGAATCCACTCATGCTGCACCTGCTTCATCTCATGAAGGTCATGGTGAAGCTGCTGCCCACGTGGAAAAATCTGCTACTCCATCTCATGACGCTAAAGCAGAAGAGGCGCATAAAGAACATTTAGAGCATGTATTGCACCAATTAGGGAATAAACCTTGGGCTGCCGTTTATGTTGCTTGTCTTTTTTTTATGTTGTTATCCTTAGGAACACTAGCTTTCTATGCGATTCAGCAAGTGGCACAAGCAGGATGGTCTCCTGTTTTATTTAGGGTAATGCAAGGAATTACAGCTTATTTACCTGTAGGTTCTGTTATTTTCTTTGTTTTTTTAGTATTGTGTGGTTTACACTTTAATCACCTTTTTATCTGGTTAGATCCTGAGGTTGTTGCTCACGATAAAATTATTCAAACAAAAATAGGATATTTGAATTTTCCTTTCTGGATTATTAGAGCGGGTGTCTTTTTATTGGGTTGGAATGCTTACCGTTATTTTTCTAGAAAAAACTGTTTAGCTCAAGACGAGGCTGATGATAATACTTTCTATAAAAAGAATTTTAAAATGTCTGCAGGCTTTTTAGTTTTCTTTATTGTTACGGAATCGATTATGTCTTGGGATTGGATTATGTCTATTGATCCACACTGGTTTAGTACTCTTTTCGGATGGTATGTTTTTGCTAGTTTCTTCGTAAGTGGTATTACTGCCATCTGTATGGTTACTCTTTACCTTAAATCCGAAGGGCTTTTAGAGCATGTGAATACTAGTCATATACATGATTTGGCTAAATTCATGTTTGGTATTAGTGTATTTTGGACGTACTTGTGGTTTTCTCAGTTCATGCTGATTTGGTATGCTAATATTCCTGAGGAGGTTACTTATTTTGTAACTAGAATTCAAGACTACAATTTGCCTTTCTTTGGCGCTGTCGCAATGAACTTCTTGTTCCCAGTTTTGATACTTATCAACACCGATTTCAAGAGAATTACTTGGGTTTTGGTTATGGCGGGGACCGTTATTTTATTAGGACATTATGTAGATTTCTTCAATATGATTATGCCGGGAACAGTTGGTGATCAGTGGTTTATTGGGGTTCCTGAAATTGCTTCGGTATTATTTTTTCTTGGTTTATTTATATATGTTGTATTTACAGCACTTACAAAAGCGCCATTGTTGCCAAAAAGAAATCCTTTTATTGAGGAGAGCAAACATTTTCATTATTAATATTTAAACACAAAAAACAGATGACAAGTTTGTTGGTAATTATAGTTTTAGTTTTATTAGCTGTTGCGCTTTGGCAATTGACTAAGATTTTTGACCTTACTCAAGTGGGTTCAAAATCGGATGATTCGCAAATAGCCACCGATAATGATAACAATGTACAAGGGTACTTAATGTTTGGCTTTTTAGCTTTTATCTACATCTTTACTATTTATGGTTTGCTCAAATGGGGTGATTTGCCTTTGCATACTCCTGCCTCCGAGCATGGAGCCACTGTTGATAGTTTGATGAATATCACTTGGGTGCTAATTTTTACAGTACAGGCGATCACGCAAGTTTTGCTGCATTATTTTGCTTTCAAATACAGAGGTAATAAAGACAGAAAAGCATTGTATTTCGCTGACAACAATAAACTGGAAGCTGTTTGGAGTGTTATTCCAGCAG